>CALGRI010000132.1 GCA_937880875.1 uncultured Pseudomonadota bacterium | reverse complement strand
CTTCCTCTATACCATGATATCAGCTTTGAAGAGATCACATACATAACCGATTCTATAAAACAATTGTCGCAGAATAATCAAACCGTTTAACAGCATATAGATATAGAGGTTTCATGAAGGTACTGCAATTATATCATAAAATGCCTTTCCCGATGCATGATGGCGGCGCCTGTTCAATTTATTCCAGTTCATTAAGCATATTAAGCCAGGGTATAAATCTTAAAATACTGGCAATGGACACGATGAAAGCTCCAGGGGATATAGATTTGATGCCAGTGAATTTTTTGAAGAAAACCCGGTTAGAATCTGTCACTGTTGACAATAGAGTAAACCTATTTCATGCCTTTTGGACTATTTTTAGTCATGTGTCCTATTTTGCGAAGCGGTTTTATTCCACATCTTTCAAACACAGGCTTGTTGAGATCCTAAAACAGGAGGATTTTGATATCATTCAACTTGAGCACCTCTATTTATGTCACTATCTGGTTGATATCAGAAGATTATCCAAAGCAAAAGTCATTCTGAGAGCGCAGAATGTTGAGTACCGGGTATGGAAAGAATACAGTAGAAAGCTTAAGCACCGACTCCTGCAGAAATATTTGGGTCTTGAAGTATTGAAACTTGAACGGTTTGAGCGTCATATGGCATCACAAGTGGATGGAATCATGGCACTGACCAAGCAAGATGAAGATTTTTTCATGGAAGCCAATAGTAAAGCCTATGCCTCAACAATTCCGATGGGAATTGATTTTTCGTGTCTGGCAAAAACTGATAACACTTACCAATACATGGATTTTCCAATCGTTTATCACCTGGGATCGATGGATTGGAGACCAAACAGCCAAGGATTAAAATGGTTTATAGAGAAGGTATTCCCATTGGTTTTAGTAACTATGCCAAATATTCGTATTTGCATTGCAGGCAGGAATATGCCGGGTTGGTTTATTAAAAGAAACAGCAGAAACCTTATTGTTGAAAGTGTTGTTGAAGATGCCACAACATACCAGAAAGATAAAGCGATAATGATTGTCCCGCTTCTCTCTGGCAGCGGAATACGGGTAAAGATTCTTCAGGGGATGGCCCTGGGGAAAACGATCATATCAACCTCAGTGGGAGCACAGGGTATTTCCGCGATAAACAATGAGAGTATCATTATCGCTGACAGCCCGGAGGAGTTTGCTAAGCAGATTTGCAGGTGTGCGGTCTCAGAATCTTTGTGCAGGAAAATTGGTGAGAATGCTCGAAAAGCGGCAATGTTGAATTATGAAGTTGATTCTATTGGCATTCAAATGAACCAATTTTATCAAATCGTGTTATCCGAGATGAAAATGACGTTGCAGGAAAAAGTAGCATGAGTTCCAAAATAATAAGAAACTATCTGCCTGAGTTACTGGCTCAGGGCTTCCTACGATCTAAACCCAGTATGGTAACGGTCAATCTTACGAACAAGTGCAACCAGTATTGCATCTATTGTGAAATTGGAAATGGAATAGAGTTATCGGGTGGGAAATTATTAACTACTGATGATTTACATTGGATCATCGACCAGATGGCCATTAATAAAATCCGTAAGATTTCATTATGTGGTGGTGAACCGTTTTTGTTCAAAGACCTGATAGAGATCGTTGCTTATGCCGGGACAAGGCGTGTCTGGTGCTCCATTACAACAAATGGAATGACAGCTCACCAACTCAGCGAGAGTGATTTAACAACGTTAAAAGAATGTAAGTCTGAAATTAATATCTCCATTGACTCATTTCAGGAGTCGATTCAGTCACATACACGTGGTACACCTGCTGCACTTCCAAACGCACTAAAATCTATACAAAAATTAAGCGAAAAGGAAATTCCTGTCACCCTGTTAACTGCCGTTTCAAAATTCAATTATCATAATTTATATAACTTCTTTACTGTAGCTTATGAAATGGGCGTTCAACAAGTTTTGTTCCAACCGATAATTTATCATTCCAACTACCCTGAACGCCCTGCAATTGATAATAAATCGCAACTAAATGTAAGTATTGACGAGTTGGACAAGTTAATGTCTGAACTAAAAAAAATACTTCGATTTGAGCGATCGCATCTGATCAGTACAA
>CALGRI010000131.1 GCA_937880875.1 uncultured Pseudomonadota bacterium | reverse complement strand
GCATCCTCGTGTCCTTGTTTTCTCAGGATAAGATTTAATATATCTGACTGAAGCTGCATAAGCATGGTATTGGATTTGCCTGATCCATTTATGGGGTCCTGGAACAAATCATCAAAAGGCTCATGGTAATTAAATGCTTCAAGACAGGAATGAAAACCTTTTCCAGCTGTTCCCAAAGACGACAACAGTGGATTTGTCATTTCATAGTATAAATGCTCAGGATCTATCCCGGCTTCTTCCTTCAGGGCCAGCCTCCCTATCTGCCGTTCTGACTTGATATCAAAAAAGAACTGGTTGGATGGCGTTAAAAGAAAAAGGTTGATGTCCATTATTTCAGACATTTTTTCAAACACCTGCAAAAACAGTTCAGGAAGTGCTGATATGCCAAAAAGTGACATCCTTGACGGAAGACTATCCGTGTTGATGTTTGTTGAAGAAAACTTTTCCAGAAAGGTGCGGGCTTTAAATGCCAGATGATTTTGAGGATCTTTTGATACAATCTTTGCCCAGAGTTCTGCCTGCCATTGGGCCACAGGATCTTTCAAGGTGTCATGGGATTGATGGCTTTGCCAGTCAATGAGCATGTGGGGCCGGTAAACCTGGTAATCGTCAAACACTTTTGCAATCTTCATGGAAAGTTGATAAAGTTTTTTCCCTGTTTCATCCTCTTTTATATAGTTTTCAATACTTGACAGAGATTTTTGTGACCTGTTCTCATTAATGAATTTCATGATTGACCAGAAAAGAAGATTTTCATTCAAGCTTTCATACTGAACTTGCAAAGATTTCTGATTCTGGCGATTTTGCTGATCTTTTGGGGGCATAAAACTTGTGAGAATCTGGTCAATCATCTGTCTTGGAAAACAAAAATGCATATTTGCACAAACACCCAGGTTTTGCGCCATACGCATGGAAATCCACTGCTTCATCCCCCTGGACTGGATACCAATCCATTCAGGCATCATTGGATTATCCGGCACTTCTTCCAGAACAGATGCCAGCGCGTCCATCAGGTTTTCCATTTTATTGCTTTTAAAGATATTGAACAAAAATTTTGTTCCCCGGGATTACAGGTTTTTAAGCACCATATCAGATCCTGAAACCTCAACCAAAAGCATTTATTTTCTGCTTGAACATCCCTGCAAAAAATACGCTGCTTAGAACGGTTAAGAATACAATAAGGATATAATAAATTCTAAAATTCATAATTATCAGGATTTGTGCTTAAAAAAATAAATTAATAATAAAAACTTTAAATGCTCCATGAATAAAAGCTTATAATAAATTAGCGAGACAAAAACAACCTTATATTATTCTGAAAAATTATAATGTTTTTGAAGAGTGGGGAACCCATTGGACTGTTTTTGTTTTTACAACAGATGGGATAAGCCCCAGGGTGACGATAAAGACAAAAACCATGACAGAGCTGAACAGGATCAAGGTGTCGTAGTTGCTCAAGGTCAGTCCCTTAAAGAGCCATGTTTCGCTTAAAATGCCATATTCAATGAGCTTGCCGCTGATCACGCCGGAAATAGCTGCTCCCCCCCCATTGCAGGGACATGCAAACAGAAATGATAACAGATTTATTTTTTACAGGTGCAAGCGCCACCATTTCAGATGTAAGGGCAATGGAAGATGATGCTTGAATCAACCCGAGAACAAAGGTGAGGAAACTGAAATAGGATACCAGGGAAATGGGAGCCAAGCCCCTTAATATCACCAGAAATAAAAACAGAAAATATGAAAAATGAACCACAAGGAAGACCATTTTTGTTCCGAATTTATCCACCAGTTTTCCACCGGTGTAAAAGCCCACCATTGCTCCCAGAAAAAGCATGGTTCCCATATGAACAATGGTGTCATCGGAAAAATGCAATACATTTTTTTCAAGCAATCCCATGGTGACGGGCCAGGTACCTGTGGCAAGCATCAATAAAAAACA
>CALGRI010000130.1 GCA_937880875.1 uncultured Pseudomonadota bacterium | reverse complement strand
ATAGGAATTGGAAAGAAGCGTCATATAAGCCCCTGCTATGGAGCTGTTTCCCATATATTTAAATTTCTTTCTTTCAATATCCGGGAGCAACCCTATGGTTATCGCCTTCTCAATATCAAGAAATTGTCCAAACCCGCCAGTGATAATCATCTGGCTGATACTTGAAAAATCCATTCCAATCTGTTTCAGGAGAATGGTGAATCCTGCATAGACAGCAGCCTTGCTTAGAATCAAACTCTTTATATCAGACTGGGTAAAAATAATATCTTCTTCAGAGTCAATATTCTTTGCAAATTCAAGGATGAATGCCGGTTCTTCCTGAAACAGGATAAATCGTGGGTGATTCACATCAATGAGAAATTTACCATCCTGACCAATCACTCCCTTTAACAGCATTTCAGATAACAGATCGATCATGCCTGATCCGCAAATTCCCCGTGCCTGCTTATTCTCCACGGTTAAATACTCAGGGTCAAATGTTTCAGGATTAAGCGTAATCTTTTCAATGGCGCCGTCTTCAGCCCGCATGCCCCATCTGATGCCGCCGCCTTCAAAGGCAGGGCCTGCAGAACAGGCGGCGGTCATTAAAAATTCATCATTGCCTACAACGATCTCACCATTTGTTCCAATATCAATAAAAAGGGTGGGTTCTTCAAATTTATTGAATCCGGTATACAGCACACCAGACACGATATCCCCACCCACATAGCTTGCAGGTCCTGGCATGACAAAAACACCGGCATAATGGGCTGCTTTTAATCCGATTTCACCGGCTTTAATAATGGGAAATTCAGAAACTGTGGGGATATAGGGCTCTCTTCTAATATAGGTTGCCTTGATCCCCAGAACCAGATGGGTCATGGTGGTGTTGCCTGATATAACAATATTCTCAATCTGTTTATGGTCTGCATTAATTGAAGTTAAGGCCTGTTTTATCAAATTATTGATAGTGGAGAGTGCCATTGTCTGTAGTTTTTTTACACCATCTTTTTCAGAACAGACAATGCGGTTGATGACATCATCCCCGCATGCAGCCTGGCTGTTATGGCCTGATGCTGCACTTAATATATCGCCATTGGCCATATCCACAATATAGACAACAATGGATGTTGTTCCCAGATCCACGGCCAGTCCAAAGGATGGTTTCTGATCATGGGCCGGGCTGACATCAACGATTTCAGAAGAGCATTTTTTCCAAAGTATGGAAGCCACGACCTTGAAGTTTTCGTCCCTTACCGCCTCTGTCAGTTGCCGCATCACTCTGATATTGGTGCTCATTTTGGATATATCATATCCACTTTTTTTAAGTTGCCGTTTCAGCCTGTCAAGATCGCTGACAGTATCCTCCATGGTCGGCAAATCCAGTTGCAGGGAAATTTTTTCTACAATGGGTTCTATTTTTTCCACAAGACCTGAAAGTTTTTCTGTGGCTTCTTTGCCCATTCCGGCTGCTTTCAGTTTTTTTTCAATGGTCTCTTCGGGAATTTTGACAACAATGTCTTCAAGAATTTTTGACTGGCAGGCAAGGACATATCCTTTTTCTTTTTCTTTATCCGTTAACAGGGATGTTTTTTCTGAATCTACTTTTCCCGATTGTATAATAAGCCTGCATTTGCCACATGATCCCTTACCATTGCATGAGGCATTGATATAAATATCTGCCTTTTGAGAGGCTTCCAATAAATTTGTACCAACAGTGACAATAACTTTTTTTTCTCCGGGTTCAAAAGTGACGGTGCATTCTTTTTCAACCAAGGCTTTATCAGAAGATTCGAATCCTTTTTTTGTTATAAAATGAATCGGGCAGGAGGGCCTGAATT
>CALGRI010000129.1 GCA_937880875.1 uncultured Pseudomonadota bacterium | reverse complement strand
AAAAGCCCGGACTGGTGGATGAAGCGCTCGGTAACTTGTCGAATTTGACTCCTGACAGATAATACCATTATGTTGCGTGAGTAAAACAAGAAACTTTTTTGCATATGCGTAATATTGCTACAGCAATATACATCAAAAGATAAAGATACAATTATTTTAAGAAAAATAAAAAAATGAATATCAAAGTATCTAATTTATAAACCTACAAAAATATTTATATAAAGGAGCATTCGGTGGTGTGAAAGTGTTAGAATATTTATTTTGATCATTCCTTTTTTTTGTTCCGGCGTAAAGGGATTATGCCATTAAATTCTGAATAGCTGTCCTGCAGAAGCAGGTATAGAAAAACGGATAAGCCCGGGCAGCAAGAAATCAGGCTGTTGCCCGGGCTTTATGGGTGTTAGGCATACAAATTATTTGGGAAGCGGGCAGGAAAGCATCTGATCTTTGATTATTTCAAACAGGTCACCAAATCTGAGAACACCGGTGACCGTGTCACCGTTTTTCACTATCAAAGGCTGGTGCAAGCCCATGACATATTCATGCAGGGCTTTTTCCAGGGAATCGTTCTCCTGGAGATATTCATAGTCCTCAGGCACATGCATGATTTCGGAGACCTTGATACCGGCGCCACGCTCGCACAGGCTCTGCATGGGCTCCAGCCAAAGTTGGAAATCCTGGACCGCATTTATCACATAATCCTTCGTCAGGGTTCCGTCTTTGTAATTCTTGAATAGTTTTTTATAGTTAGGCTCAATGGTTCTGAAGATATCAAGCATAGTCACTTTCCCCTTGAAATTACCGTTGTGGTCAACCACGATGGCATCCCTGTGGGCATGGCTGCCGGATGCTTTATTATTTTCCAAAATCTGGAATACATCATAAAGGGTGTTATCTGCCTCGATGGTCACATAGTTGGACAAAGGAATCATTACCGTTTTTACCAGAATGTCTTTCATAGCTTTCTCCCAAAAAGTTTGTGAATGGCCGCTATCATTATGAGATTTAGAATAAACTATAGGAAAAAATATGAAAAGTCAAATTTTTTAGGCTAGGATCGGTTTCCATATAATACTGTTCCAGACTGAATCAAGAGGCTTCCTGGCTGGTGATTAAGCTGATATGGGGCTGTTTAAAATTTAACGATAGTGAGCTTTTTTTGTAGTCAATGAGAATTACTAATCCAAGATTTTTTCGGTTCTGAGATTGTACAAGGTACCATTTGTATTCTTAATGATTTTAAATAGAACCTATCTTTATTGAAAATGGATTCTGGAATTCCTGAGTTATGATTAATTGTCCCTGTCAGGAGATTTTAGATCCCCAAATTCTTCAGGATACAAAAAACTATTGGAAACGATAATTCCACCGAAAATCAATCCACCTCAATGGAGGCAACCCTCATGCTTACCCGTTGTTTCATATTCTCATTTTCACCAAAGTAGAATTTTTGAAATGCCTTTACAGGGTTCAGCGATGTTGATATGGATTTCCAGATCATATTTTATAATTTTTGGTTGGATATTATTCAATATTACATGATATCCAGACCAACACATTTACTGGTTAATGTTTTCTTCAGGGGACTGCTTCGAGTCCCAGTTTTTTTTGCTGTCTTTCAACTCGATCGTTGGACATAGAATAAAATGATGTTCAATATAAATAAAACTATATTGGAAGTTACCGATGGAATTAAAGACATAAAGACGTCTGTTCCGGAAATTTTGCTGTCCAGCAGAATAATCCCTGGCGGCTGCTCCTTGGTGCTCTGCAACGCCAGTTAACCGTCATTTACGGAACGAACCTTGTAGCCAGCGTTGCCGAGGAGTTCGGACAACAATTGCAGGCTGGTTGCTGTATCGACGACGGCCATGATCTCAATCGATTCAAGTCTTGTCATGCGCTTGAAGTTTCCTTTCCCATAGTATGAGGCAGCAATTACTTCCTGTCTTCGGGCTTCCTGGAGAAATCACGCGCCAATGAAGAGCCATCCGATCCGATGGGTTATAATTGCTCTTTCATGACGACTTGAGAAATTATTTTCACCATGAAAGCCTCAATTGGTTTTGTTCCAAGCTATCCAAGACATTCCCAGAAAAAGCATAGCATAAATAATTCAAATGTGGCAACAAAACCTCCCCGTAAAAGATTGTCCTGCCTGCATATTGTTGAAATACTACTTCATATACAGATTAGCTATCGTTGAAAGGTTCGACAACAATTTACAGGCACTGCTTGTCAGGTTTTGATGGCCTTTATATAGTACCTTAGAAATTCCTTGCTTGTTTTTTATTAACGAATTTCGTGAAGGTACTTATCCCGCTTGTCGGGGTTAGCCCGATTCGGGCCACTCATTAAGCGGGGATAGAAATGATTCAACCGATACCATAGATGACTGGAAGGAGGAAAGAAAGCGTCAGCCACATGAGCACCAGCAGCGGCACACCCACCCGGAGAAAATCATTGAAGGTATATCGCCCGGCATTCATGACAAGCAGGTTGGTTTTGTAGGCCATGGGGGTTGCATAACTCATATTGGCCCCAAAAAGCACAGCAAGGACATAGGGTTCGGGAGTTTGCCCCATCTGGAGGGCGATTGAAACGGCGATCGGCGTGCCGATTACCGCAGCGGCATTGTTGGATACGATGTTGGTAAGAATGCCCATCAGCAGCATCAGGCCACTGATCACGAACGCCGGTGAGGCATCACCGGCAAGTGCGACAAAAACAGACGCCAGGTAATCGGCTCCACCAGTCTTCAGCAGGGCGGTGCCAAGCGCCAAACTCGCAGCGACAATCAGAATGACCGGGGCACTTAGTGCACCGGTTGCATCACGCCAACCCAGACAGCCGGTCAGTATCATCGCCAGGGCCCCGCAGGGTGCACTGATGGCAATCGGCAGGACGCCAAAGGCGGAAGTCGCGACAATTGCCATCATGATCCCCATAGCCAGGGGAGCCTTGCTGGTATAGGGCACATCCATGGTGGCGTCAAGGACGAGAAATCCTTTGTCCTTCTTTAGGTTGGCGATATCTTCACGCGGCCCCTGGACCAGCAGAACGTCACCGGCTATCAGGCGGATATCGCCGATTTCGTCATGAAACTTATCCAAATCCTGCCCCGCACGGTGCAGGGCGAGAATAATCAAACCATAACGTTCGGCAAACCGCAGGCCGGCGAGTGTCCTGCCCTGCAGACCGGAGCCATCAACAATCACTATTTCGGCAATCTGCTGATTGTTGGCCAGTAGAGGATGCTCCCAATCAATCGGATTATTTTCGGAATCTTCTGGGTAAAGAGTGCCGCCAAGCACTTTTTCGAACTCTTTCAGACGGTCGGGAGTGTCGCGGATAACCAGATGGTCACCAGCCTGCAGCAGAACCCCGGGTAACGGCACCATGAATTTACTTTCACCACGCTCTATGCCAGTGACCTTCATGGTGCCATCGGTCAACTCGCGAGCTTTCGCCAGGATCTGGCCAGCCACCGGGCTGCCTTCAAGGATTTCCAGATGGGCGGCAAAAACTCTCGGGGAAGTATCAATCAGCGGCTGCTCACGGGCAGGAATCAGCCGCGGTGCCACCAGCCAGAGATAAAGGACACCGATGGTGCCGGAAATTGCCGCCGGCAGCACAAAATCGAACATGCCGATGCGCGCCAGTCCCATCTCGGCGGCAACGGCGATCACCAGCAGGTTGGTCGAAGTGCCGATGGTGGTACTTGATCCGCCAAGCAAGGTGGCAAAACCCATAGGCATGAGTACCGAAGAGGCCGGCACGCCTGTGCGCACAGAGACGGTGATAAGGATCGGCAGAAACACCACCACCACGGGAACGTTGTTGATAAAGGCACTCATCCAGGCACTCACCAAGAGAGTCAAAAGAAAGGTGATGGCCGGGCTTACCTTCCACATTCTGGCCATTGCCCGACCAACCGGTTCGAGAGCTCCGGTACGGACGATGCCCTGGCCGGCGATCATCAGCGCACACACCGCCACCAAGGCCTCATGACCAAAACCGTGAAAAAAATCAACTGCATGGAGGGTACCTCCCGACATACTGAAAGGAAAAAGCTCGAAGCCGACGGCAAGACCAATTAGCACCAGCAGACTCGATGTTTCGAGGGGGATCTTTTCCCGGGTAAAAAGAATCAGGGATAGGACCGTAAGGATCAGTACCGCTATGGCATGAACATTTGGGGGAGAAGGAATTGTCATGTGTGCCGCTCTGGTAAATTAAAGGATAAGGAAAGAATAAAAAAGGATAAGAACTTGCTTTTTGTTGACCAAATCATAAACAATCCTCCAAAATCCAAAATATTACCTCCAACCTGATACAGGCATAACATATTGTACCTGTATCAGGTTGGAGCAAGTTAAGACAAGAAAAAAATTCAAGATTTGAAAAATCTGGGAGTCTGAATAGTCGTAACTCAAGGTCACACGTAAAATAATTCAGGAATATAAGGCTGTTGTTGCGCTGGTGGGTCGTGATTGCGGATATCCCAAAGATTCAGGTGGCGTAATATTTTTTCAATGATGTCCAAATCTTCAATAAAGCTGATGCTTTTCATGGTTCCCTGGCATTTTGGACAGAGCAAGGGATCAACCTCATAAACTTTTTGGATCAGGCGTGCCCAGTTCTGACGAGTTTTTTTGGAAGACATCTCATTTGGCACCCAGCCGGGAATGGTGCAACATTTTCAATACCTTTAAACAATTGCAGAATAGCAGGAGCATTCTTCTAATTTTTTAATTAAAATAGGACTCTATATTATGTGGCTGGAAAGAATAATTTTTTGTAGCCAGGCATTAAACTATATGAACCAAACGCACTGTCATTAGCTATTTTTCAGCTTTAAACTATATATATCAAAAATATTTTGACAGATTCTGAAGAAATATTTTCAGGTCTGAATAAAAATTAAGATGATTGACCAAAGTTGATTTATTAAATATCTTTACAGATATTAGAAATATTGATACTGCATTACTTATTCAGCTTTTTTAATTCATCTGGTCGGATATAATTCAAATTTACAAGATATGCTGATCCATTGATCAAACTAATTAAACGCAAAATAATTGAAAAGGAGGACGAGATATGAAGGTTGAAAAATCAATTAAAATTTCAGCCCCCCCGGAAAAAATTTGGCCATTCTTAGTCGATCCTGAAAAAATCTTAATGTGGTTTGATTCTTTTAAAAAATGTGAATACGTGACCGAAAAGCATACCGGCTTAGGAACGGCTTTCTACGTAGAAGAAAAAGTGCCTGGGCCACTCAGACTACCCGCCGCAGGTGGGTAGGGGGTTATAGGAAAAAATAAAGGGATGAAAATATGAAACTAAATGTAAAGGCATTTGCTTTGACTTGCGCTTTGGTTTGGGGGATAGGATTGTTTCTTCTAACATGGTGGATAATTGCGTTTGACGGCGCAACAGGTGAAATCACATTTATCGAACGGCTTTATCGCGGGTATAGCATAAGTCTTATTGGCAGTATTATCGGTTTAGCTTGGGCATTAATAGATGGATTAATCGGCGGAGCGATATTCGCGTGGCTTTATAATTTTATTTCCTGACAAGCTGAATAAAACCCATCCTTCCATGTTCAAGGAAATTCTTGGGAACAGTCCTGATATGATAATTGACCAAAAGGTTGGTAAAGATCTTGAAAAATATGTGAACCGTGTTAAAGAAAAAGCATAGATCCAGACCGCGATAAACTCTATAATTAATGGTTCATTGAAAAGGATAAAACAAAATTCAATCATGAATCAGATCAAAAAAGAGAATAAAACCGAGTATCCGCTTCTTTTCCGACCCTTGAAGGTGGGAAAGCATATAATTGGGAACCGTGTGGTTTCCCTGCCTGTGCATAGTGGATTTGCTTACAGGGACGGCCGTCCCAGTTCATGGATGATGGATTTTTATGCAAGGCTGGCCAATTCAGGTGCAGGCATGGTCATTGTCGCAAACACAGCTGTTTCCCCGGACGGGCAGGTCTCTGGATTCAATCTTCGGGCTGACAAAGATGAATTTATACAGGGCTTAAGCAAGATTGCAGATGCGATCAAAAAGAACGGTTCCATTGCCTGTCTTCAATTAAACCATGCCGGAAGGTTTGCCAGGACAAAACAGCCCCTGCTGCCTTCTCCCATAACCAGTTCAAATTTATCCTTTAATGTGGAATCATTAAAAGGGTTCATGGAATTTTTCCCTTTTGAAAAACGTTTCAGCCTGACACGATATTTTATCAATCAGATTAAATCCTGGAGACGCTCCATGACTTCCCAGGATCGGGAAAGAGTGATCAATGATTTTGCCGGGGCGGCTTTCAGGGCATACCAGGCCGGCTTTGACATGGTGGAGCTCCACGGGGCAAACGGATACCTGTTGTGCCAGTATCTGTCAGCTTTTACCAATAAAATCCCATCTGATTTTGGAGGGGATTTTACGGGGAGGACCAGGTTCCCCCTTGAAATTATAAGAAAAATGAAAAAAAAGCTGCCCAAAGATTTCCCCATTGGTTTCAGGCTTCTTTTACAGGAATGGGTTCCCCAGGGCATTGATCTGCCTGAAGCCCTTGCCTTTGCCAAAATCCTTGAAAAAGAGGGGATAGCCTATCTTTCTGTCTCAGCAGGCACGTATAATTCCCTTTTTTCCCCTGATGTATTAAAAAACATGGCCAGACCTGCATATCTAAGGCATGAAACAGCAAAACTCACAAGCCAGGTCAATATTCCGACCATCATATCTGGAAGGATTACTACTCCTTCTTTAGCTGAAAAACTGCTCCAGGATGGCACAGCAGATCTCATTGGCCTGGGCCGTCCCCTTAGAGCTGATCCAAGATGGGTGGCAAAGGCAAAAGCTCCCGGTCAAAAAATCATCCAATGCCGCAATTGTAACCAGTGTTTGAAACAGGTAGTGCTGGAAAAAGGATTTAATTGCAGGCAATGGCCTAAATTATTCCAAAAAAGAACTGAACTTGAACACAAACTTTTAACACGGAATTACAGAACTTTGTGGATAATTGCTGATATAAATGACATACAGACCTTTAAGCATTCTCTGCCTCTTCTTGTCCAGAAAAAAAAAGATGGATACTATCCCACCATTCTGTTCCTCCAGGACATAGTGGAAGATCAAAATTTTGATTCAGCAAGGCAAAATTTTATACAATGGACTGAAAATATGTGTGAACGGCTGGGATTTAAAGACAGCCCCAGGCATTATACGATCAGAGAATCCAGAGAAAACTGGGAAAAAGCTGTTCATCTTGAAATCAACCAGGGCAACCATGGCCAGATTTTTATCTGTTCAAACCCTTCCCAGCCCTGGCGGGAACGATTGCTGTACAAGGAGCGGGCCAGAGTGCTGGTGCACCTGAACACCCACAGCCATCCCCACAGGATTATGGTACCCGTGGATCTTTCCGATGCCACCTTGTTGGTAATGATGTTCCTTAAACAAACCCATATGGATAATAAAAAATTTTCCTTTAATTTTGTCCATGTGGTGACAGGACCCTCTGGCCAGGAAGAACTAAGATGGAAAGAATTAAAAAAAATTGTGGGTCTTGATAAAAATATCCCCATTGAGCTGATCTTTACAAAAAAAGAGGTTGTCTCTGCCCTCATTAAAATCATTCAAACCCGGGAATATGGAACCATTGTAATGGGAAAACGCGGGCTTTCCGGGATTAAACAATGGCTTTTGGGAAGTGTTTCAGCAGGAGTGCTGCACAAATTAAAGGGCCAGTCATTGTTTCTCATTGATTAGAAACTGTGTTTATGAGTCAGGCATTTTTTTCCGCTTCCCCTTTTATGCAGCAGATGGCATGATTCCACACCACATCATGGGCATAGTCCGGGAATACCTGTTTAAACAATTTCCAGAATATCCCGGTCAAAGGATTTTTTCCTTTTTTAAAATCAAAGGCTGTATAAATTACCAGGCGATTATTTCCGTCTTTGGTGGGCGTTATATCAAAAATCAGTTTCCCCTGTTCTGTAAAAAAACCTGAGGGCTCATACAATAATGCTTTTTCAGGAAGACTTTGAACAAGATGGGCATCCATAAAAACCGGCAGCATTCCAAGGCGATATCTGACCACGGCTCCCTGTTGGTTTGGCAAGCCTGATACTCTTTTTACATTCACAAACCTGAGCCTGAGAAACTTGCTCTCTGGACCTCCAAACTTGGCAAGTTCCTTAAAAATCCTTTTGGATGAAGCCCTGATTTTTATGGCATACATTCGTTCCATATGAGGTGATGTATCCAATTTAATTCCCAGGGGTGTGGCAATTGATTTTTTAATATAATCTCGTTTTTCCTTGATAATGACCGTTGGATACCTTCCATAGTCTTCCCAGTTTAAACCAAAGAAAAATTCTGTAAAAATATTTCTAAAGGTTTTAAATATGCCCGTGAGAATAGATAAAAAAACAGACATACGAATCAAATCTTTAAATATCTCCCTGTAATCGGCAGAACCGCTTCCTATCTTCCACAGGACACCTCCCAGGGGCCATTCATCCTTTTCTTTAAATTTCATTTCCGTGGCAAATGTCTGATAAAGAATCCTGTTTAAAATAGGTGATTTCAAGACCATTTGTATTAAACCAATGACGAGTCTGCCGTATTGATTATCTGTTTTAAGCCATTTTATTACCCCGCCATACCCTTCTGAAAGACTTTTTTTATCCACCCCCTTGTGGATCATAGTTTGCGCAAGGGTCTCTGCACTGATAAAAGCTGAAAAAAGCCCATCCCTGTAAAGTCGCGCACCCATGGCATCTCCGACCATGGCGATCCTGTCTGAAAAAGGAACTTTAGCAGGTGCAACCGCCATATAGGGGCAACAGGTACAGACAATGGGTGTATTCCCAAGTGAGGGCAGGATTTTTTGAATACGAGGAAGAGACAGAAAGGTTCTGATAATCCTGCCAATATCTTCAGGCAAGGATGCCCTGTCAATGCTTTTTCCCACAAGTGACACTGTAAGGTAATCTCCCTTGGGTATCAGGGCTATATGTTCAAGATTTAATTTTTTTGGCCCTGATACAATAATATAAAGCTCCTTGTTCATATATTTTTTCAAGTATAGGCTGCCGGGTTTCAGTTCAAAGATCAGTGCTGGTCTTGCTTTTGGTGGTGTGAACAAAGGGTTGATCCTTTGGTATGACCTCAAAAACGTATCATCTTTGCAATCTTTTCCAGGATTTGGAGTAATCCCTGTACAAATACAGGCAAAATCCGATTCCATGGTGAACACATCACCCAAAGGAGACTTTATTGTCAGGAACGGCTTATCCCCTGAAGTATATTGAATACTTTGGACCTCGCCGGTAATTACAGCGGCGCCTTCCTCAACAGCTTTTTTTAAAAGAAAGACATCCAATCCCCGGGTCATTCCCTCTCTATTAGGGGGCAGGGTCCCTCTGAAGACTGAAAAAATCCCTTGTCCTGCCGGAACCCTGAGCGGAAAATTTTTCCACAGCCCATGAATCCATATATGGGTGAATTTTTCGCATATCACTTCAGAAGGAATCCTGATGTGGTTTTTTACCAATTCTTTTTGCAATCTGGGTGAAATAATACCAGCGCAAAAATTACATCCTTTCAGTTCCTGTAATGGCAGCCCGGGTTCCAGGACCATTCGTTTGTCAATGATGGTGACTTTGATATCCTGATGGGCCTTTTTTGACAATCTGAGCAAAAGGATGGCAAAAAAAGCACCGGCAGGTCCTCCGCCCAGGACAACCACTCTGTTTCCATCCTTTAATGTCACTCTTTCTTTGTCTTGTCTGCTCAAAGTTCTAAACACCCAATCATTAGAATTTTTCAATGTACGAGAAGACTAAAATCTGATACATAGCAAATCATAGAATAACATTATAAAGGCATCCTGACAATTAAGACGTTTCTATTGCATAAATCCTGAGAGAAAAATTCCATGGGCCCCTTTAGTTTGCTTGTAAAACCCGCTTCTGCTGACTGCAATCTTCATTGCAAATATTGTTTTTACCTGCCCAAATCAAGTCTTTATCCTGAAACAAAAAAACACCGGATGTCTGATGCCGTGCTTGAGCGCCTGATAAAAACATACATGGAAACAGCGCAAGGCTCATATTCAATCTGCTGGCAGGGTGGAGAACCCACACTAATGGGGACTGATTTTTTTTCCAAGGCCATTGAATTTCAAAAAAAACATGGCTCTGCCCGTGCCAGAATCAGCAACTCAATCCAAACCAATGCCACCCTTATTACAGATAAGATGGCAGCATTGTTTGCCACCTATAAATTTCTTGTGGGGTGCAGCCTTGACGGACCTGAAGAAATCCACAACCTATATCGGAGAACCACTAAGGGAAATGCCACGCACAAAGATGTGATAAAGGGAATCGAAATTTTAAAACGCAATAATGTGCAATTTAATATCCTTACCCTTGTCAGCAAGGCAAATGTTGACCATGCCCATGAGATTTATCACTACCTGAAAAACATGGGTTTTTGTTACCATCAATATATCCCCTGCGTTGAATTTGATGGGAACAAAAACCTGCTGCCCTTTGCCATAACGGCAGAGGAATGGGGACTGTTTATGTGCAATATTTTTGATTCATGGTATCCCGAAGACATATTTTCTGTATCTGTGCGGAATTTTGATTCCATTCTGTCTAAAAAAACTGACGGGATAAACAATGTCTGCACTATGGGAGACAATTGCTGCCAATATTTTGTTGTTGAATACAACGGGGATGTTTATCCCTGTGATTTTTTTGTTGAAAAACCGCTTAAACTTGGTAATATCATGGAAACATCCTGGGAAAAAATGATTCATTCTCCTGCCTACGGAAAATTCGGTGCACAAAAAAAACAATGGAATGAAAAATGCACAACCTGTGGTCACCTTGAATTATGCGCTGGAGACTGCCTTAAAAATCGGATGTACGCACAAAACCCATCCCAAAATCTTAGTTGGCTTTGCCCTGGATTGAAATATTTTTTCAAGCATACACAGAATAAATTTAACAAGCTCTCTGAAAAAATCCAAGACCAGCGTAAAAAAGAACATAAAATGGTTGACAAACCCCCTATATCAGGGCGGAATGATACCAAAAATATAAGGAAGTAATAGATGATTCAAAAACAACCCAACATTCTTTTTATCATGTTTGATCAAATGGCAGCCCCTGCCCTGCCCTGTTATGGACATCCCATTGTAAAGGCTCCGAATATTACAAAACTTGCCGATGAAGGCGTTATTTTTGAAAATGCCTATTGCAACAGCCCCCTATGCGCTCCGTCCCGTTCTTCCATGATGTCAGGTCAATTAGCCTCCCGCATCGGCACCTATGACAATTCAACTCTCTTTCCCGAAGATGTTCCGACGATTGCTCACTACCTGCGTGACAATGGTTATTACACATGTCTTTCAGGCAAAATGCACTTTGTGGGGGCTGATCAGCATCACGGTTTTGAAGACAGGCTTACAACAGACATATATCCAGGAGACTTTGGATGGACCCCTGACTGGGATAATTTTGACAGACGTCCCACCTGGTATCACAACATGCTGAGTGTGGTTCAGGCAGGTCTTTGCGTAACAAGCAACCAGATTGATTTTGACGAAGAAGTTACGTATAATTCTGTTCGAAAAATCAACGAACTTGCCCGCAGCGATGATCAACGCCCCTTTTTCCTGCTCACCTCCTTTACCCATCCCCATGACCCTTTTGCCATTACAAAAGAATACTGGGACAGATATGATCATGATGAGATTGATATGCCAGAGGTTCCGCAAATCCCCTATGACAAACTCGATCCCCATTGCAAGCGGCTGTATCATGTCAGTGCAATGGGCGAGTATGAGCAGACTGAGGAGCGTATCCGCAATGCCCGCCATGCCTATTATAGTGAGATCTCTTATGTTGACGACAAAGTGGGGTACCTTGTGGATGCTTTGGAAAAAAATGGCCTTAAAGATGATACCATCATCGTGATCACTTCTGATCATGGTGAGATGCTGGGCGAGCGCGGGATGTGGTATAAGATGTCATATTTTGAATGGGCTTCCCGTGTTCCCATGATTATCTGGGGGAAGGATCGGTTTTCTCCCAGAAGGGTGAACCAGCCTGTCTCCCTTGTTGATCTTCTTCCCACTCTTACAGACATTGCTTCGGTTGACAAACCTGTTGAATATGCCGCCTCGATTGATGGGAAAAGCCTGGTTCCCCTGCTGAAAGGTGCAAATGAAGACAAAACAGCAATGATTTGCGGTGAAATCCTATGTGAAGGCGCAATTTCCCCGATAATTATGCTCAGGCGCGGCAGGTATAAATATATCTATTGTGATGTGGATCCTGAGCAGCTTTATGATCTGGAAAATGATCCAAACGAAACCAACAACCTTGCCGGGTTGCCGGAATATGAAAAAGTATGCAAGACTTTCCATTCCCAGGTAACAGAAAAATGGGATACAAAAGCTCTGCGTAAAAAAATAGTCGCAAACCAACGCCGCAGAAAGCTGGTTGACCGATCAATGAGAAAAGGCAAATTTTGCGCCTGGGATTTTCAGCCATTTGAAGATGCTTCTGAAAAATACATGCGCAACCATCTTGATCTCAATATTCTTGAGCGTAAAGCCCGGTTCCCTTCTCCTCAAATACCATCGCCTGACGGTCGGCTGGGCAAAC
>CALGRI010000128.1 GCA_937880875.1 uncultured Pseudomonadota bacterium | reverse complement strand
AATTTCAAAGGCTGCTTTTACAGCATTAATGGCATTGGTCTTTGCATCATGATCTTTAAATATAATCATGAGGGCATCCCCGGCTGTTTCATTGATATCCCCATGGGATCTGTGAATGGGATCAACAAAACTTGAAAACATTTTTTCAATAATTGCATTGACTTCTACTTCAGGTCTGCTGGAACTCAAACTGGTATACCCCTCCAGATCCAGAAATAATATGGTCACCTGTTTTCTCTCTTTTTCCTGGGTCAATAATTCAGGATTCTTATCCACCATATTACGCACAGATCCCGGGACAAATGGGGTCAGGTGACTCAGCATCCTGCTTATACGAATTTTTTCCTGGGTGGTTTCCCATTGGCGCCTGGCAGTTAAAATAATATTTCCCAGATTATAGGCAAAATCCCTTATCAGAAAAAAATCCCGGCGGGTATATTTTGTCAGAGGCTGAATCACCACACTGATGGCTGCCAGAATCCTGTCTTCCACAAAAACAGGTATGGCATATTCAGATCCCACTGCCACAAGAGAGTTGTCCAGCCGGCGCACAGGTTCGCTTTGAGACACCACCACAGCTTTTCTTTTCTGAAGGGCTTTTTGCACTGCAGGCCTGTTCCGCTTGCAGGACTGGCAGCTCACAGGCTGTTCATACAAGGCGCATTGCAAAGGGCTTGTATACCTGTCTGCCTCAGGATCTAGAAGCAGGATGCACACCTCCATGGCATTGGGAATAATTTTCCGCAGCTCTTCTCTCACCTTTTCAATGATCTCATTGACTTCCATTAAAGGGGCAATTTTCCGGATCAAATTCTGCTGAGCATGAAACCGCTCTTTATAATATCTGTCCATTTTTATATTTCCTGTTCCTTATATTCACTGCAGTTCCATGCAAAGCAAATAAAAAAAGGCCTTGTGATGGGAGTTCCCATCACAAGGCCAGAAAATTCAGGTGGTATTAAATACGTGTACTTCTAATTAATTCAAATTAGAAGTTAATCTGCCATTTGGCACCAAAATAAGTTGTTTTGGCCTGGCCTGCTTCCTCAAAATCAATCACACCAATTTCAGGAGTAATGAATACACCAGGAGCTACGGTTATAGTGGCCTGAGCGTAATAAGACTGTGCATCATCAGAAGTAGTAGAAAGATCCATGTCTGATGAAACTCCTGCATAACCAAATTCAACACTGAACATGTCATTAATTTTCGCACCGGCAACAACAAGGAAACCAGTAACATCACTGTCAAGAACTGTTGTTGCATTAGCTGAAGCAAGACCTGCGCTTCCGCCAGTATCAATCCAGATCAAACTACCGGGGTTCTGACCGGTATAAACATTACCATTGAGGTAACCAGCGCCAAAGTTTACGCTAGCACCTAAAGCAACTACATAGGAATTAACATCGAAACTTGTCGTACCATTGACAATCTCATATGTCTGATAACCACCAGCAACAGCCAGGCCAAAGTTACCCATTTTAAAACTATAACTTGCTTCGATTGCAGGCAATTTTACTTCGCCTGCAGTATAGTCATCAGTTTCTAAATTGCTTGCATAAGTAGTCACCCCATCAGTAGCAACAGTAGCTACAGCAGCACCATCAACGAGACCAACAGTCATACCTGCAGTACTGGCAGGTGTAATAGCAACCTTGAAACCACCATATTGCAGTTGTAATACTGCTTGGCGACCGCTGTATACACCACCATAAGCCAGAAGGTCTGTATCACCGCCATAAACCTGGTTGGAGTAGAACATGTTAAGGGGAGTGTAAGTCTGACCAACTAGCAATTTTCCGCCGCCAAAATCCCATTGACCATAAATAAGACGGGTATTCCAAGTCGAAGAAGAATTACCAACTTCAAAACGGCCGGACAATTCATCACTTACTTTAACATTGGCACCAACACGGGAGTTACCCTGAAGACCCATTGCAAAGTTGTCCACATCGGCTGTGCCCGCTGTTTGGGCATCAACAGTTGTCCCGAAAGTACTTACGCGGGCAGACCCATAAAAATCCCACTCGGCAGCACTTGCATAACCTGCAACCATAACCATTGCAGCAACAAGAACAATTAATTTTTTCATCTTTTTCTCCTTTTAAAAATAATATTCACCACCTGAACAGCCCAGACACCAGCGCTCCTTTTAAACGAAAGCGTCCAAGTTCATACAGTCTTTATTCAATTTTAAATCTTTTGTCAACCCATTTGTACATTTTTTTTTGTCTATTCCAGCTTATAGGAAATAATACTGGATGATTGTCCCTTAGTTCCAATAAAAATTTTTGATTTGCCCACCACAGAAACCACGAGTTCATCTTTTCCATCCCCGTCCATATCTGCAATGGCAAAATCACTTATCCATCCCTGGACAGAACGAGTTTTGGCCACAGGTGCAAGGGCTATACCGTTCCAGGCGAGAATTTCAAGGCTTCCCTGTGTAAAACGTTTGTACCGGCCAAAAACACCGCCGGCAAGTTCCTCGTTTCTCACGGCAAAAATTTCTTGTTTGCCGTCACCACCTATATCATAAAACAGAATTCTGGGATTAAAATAAACCCGATCCTGAACAGAGGCATCTGTATCATTCCTGGGGAGAAGAAAATAATGGGCTGTGCCGCCAAATTTTTTATTTCCTTCCCAATCAATTTTGCCGGTATCAGAGATCACATTCAACCGTCCATGTTCATTGATCAATACATATTCGGAAGCATCGTTCGCTGTCACAGAGCCCTTTGCAATACAAAGAACAGATGCGCTTCTGGGCATTATTAAGTTTTTATCCTTGACATACCCTTTGCCCGAAAACTTCATGGTATAAACCTTGCCTTTAAACGGATGGACGGCAGATTTCTGGCCCAGAAGAATTTTGCTTTTATCTGGGCCGTCAATGACCCTGTAATAATAAGATTCATCCTCTGTCAGGGTTATATAAGTGGATCCATTATATTCCAGCACAAAGGATTTGAGTCCCTGTCGATGGATATTCAGACTGGTCACAAATATTTCCGGATACCCGTTTTTATTGATATCAGCAATATCCAGGGAAATGATCCTGTGGGTGGAGCTGAATTCAAGTTTTTTGTCAA
>CALGRI010000127.1 GCA_937880875.1 uncultured Pseudomonadota bacterium | reverse complement strand
AGAACTGTAACAGTATCAGCAGTTACCGCATAAGCTCTGATTCCATTGGCAATTTCCAATTCCGGTAAATCTTTGAGTTCTATAAATCCCATTGTTTTTCCCTTAATATTTGTTTATGAGTTTTAACTGCAAAATTGATTCATCACAGAAATCAATTTATTTGTAGTCCACTGGTAATTGTTTGAATTGCGTTAACCAGACGATCAACTTCCTCTATTGTATTATAAACAGAAACACCAACTCTGGTGAAGCCTCCTTTTTCCATATAACCGAAAATTTCAGTAGGGCGGATACCATAAAAATGCCCATTCCAGGCGCAAATTCCTTTTCCCCCTAAATATTTACAGATATCTGCCGGACTTATTCCTTTTATATCAAAGGAGATTGTAGGTGCCTTTTTAGCATCTTTGCCCGTGGGTCCCACGATAGTTAAATCTTCAATTTTATTTAATTTTTTAAAAATATCTTTGCAGATGGCATCTTCATACAGATTTATTTTTTCCATGGCATCCACAATCTTACTTCTGGTTGAATCACCTTCTCCGAAACTTTCAATATAATCAATAGCTGCGTTAACACCAGCTATTGCCGCATGATTCAAGGTGCCGGTTTCGATACTAAAGGGCGCATGTTGTGATTGTGTTCTTAAATTGTAAATCGGTAACCGATTGAGGTTTTCTCCATTTGAATAAAGGATACCAATATGGGGTCCATAAAATTTATAAGCAGAGCACAATAGGAAATCAACACCCAGCGCTTTTACATCCAATGGGAAATGCGGAGCATAATGGACAGCATCGATTAATAACAGTGCGCCTGATTTATAAGTCATCTGTCTAACCAGTGGGACATTATTAATCGTACCTGTAACATTGGAAGAGTATCCCATTGCTACCAGCCGTGTTTTTTCATTTATTTTGCTTTCAAAATCATTATAATCCAGCGTACCATCAGGAAGGACTATGACTTCTCGAACGACAATTCCATTTTCGCGTAAAGCTAACCAGGGGCCCCGGTTTGCTTCATGATCCAGTTGTGTAATCAATACTTCATCCCCTGGGTTTAAATAGCTCCCAAAAGCACGACTTAAGGAAAAGTTCAGACTGGTCATATTATGACCATAGGAGATATTTTCAAATCCATCTGCGCCTATAAATGTTGCTATTTTTTCCCGGGTACTATCCAATACTTCATCTGTGCGTTGGGAAGTGATGAAGTTCCCATGGGAATTTGCGTTGCTGGTATAATAATAGTTTGAAACTGCATCAATCACAGATTGCGGAACCTGGGTACCACCGGGACCATCAAAGTAAGCCAGAGGGTATCCATTAATCTCTTGTTTCAATGATGGAAAATCATCTCTGCGACTGATAATCTTTTCAAACACTATATTCATTTTCATTATTATTCTCCAATTTTAGATTTTTTTGAAATCAAGCAATTTACATCATAACAATAATTTCAAAAGCCATAAACAGAAAAACCGCCATCAACTGCAATGCATTGACCCTGATATTTGTTCCTGCATTATTGATTAAAATATCAAGTGACGACCCTTTAATTGCCATTTGTTCATTTTTTCTCCTTTGCCTGACGTCTGAATTGACAGATTAAAAGCCCTTTATACCCTTTATATTCTTTATATGAAACACCACACCCCAAAAAAAACGCTTTAAGAAATTCAAGGTATGCTTTTTTGGACAAACAGGATATGCTTTTTTTATAATAGTCAGCAGCTTTATTGAAAATCTGGATATCATCGAAAAAATATTACGTCATCTTGATCTTTGGGATATCCGCAACCATGATCCGCCAGTGACTGAACTTGTCTATATCCCTGAATTAGTTTACGACTATTCAGACTCCCGGATTCCGGCTGTTGACTACTGGAACTGATTTTTTTCTTGCCTTAACTTGCTTAGACCTGTATCAGGTTGGAGGTAATATTTTGGATTTTGGAGGATTGTTTATGGTTTGGTCAACAAAAAGCAAGTTCCTATCCTTTTATTATTAAAACCGGGGAGGGCAATGGTGTCAGATACCCATCACAATTCAATTCCCATACGGACGCTGCCTTTGCGCATCATCATCCCCGTGGCCCTGACCCTGATCCTTTTCATGCTGACTATTTTTCTGCTGATCATTCCGTTGCTGGAAAAAAACATGATGGACGGAAAAAGAGAGACCATCATGCATTTGACCGAAACGGCCTGGAGCACCCTTGCCCAATACCATGACCAGGCCTGCCAGGGACTTATCACACAGGAGGCTGCCAGGAAAATGGCCATTGGTCACTTGGCACAATTGCGGTACGGGTCGGATCTGAAAGACTATTTCTGGATCAATGATATGGCACCTGTCATGATCATGCACCCCTATCGCCCGGATCTTGTGGGGAAGGATATAGCCGGATTTGAAGACCCTGCCGGCAAGCGCCTGTTTGTGGACGTGGTGAATATGGTAAAGGAAAACCTGGCCCAGAATTCCCGTGATTGTTCTCACCGGTGCCATTGAAGTGGACACGGCGGTTCAGTGTATGAAAATAGGTGCCCTGGATTATGTGGTCAAGCCAGTAGAGGAAGAGCGTTTGCTGGCTGCGGTCAACCAAGCCCTGGACTATGAAACCCTTTCGGCAGGAGATAAAAACGGGCTTCCCAAGGATTTGTTCGCCCAGATTAAAAACCCGGAAGCCTTCAGGCACATCATCACCCAGGACAAGAAGATGCATTCCATCTTCCACTATGTGGAGGCGGTTGCGCCCTCATCCCAGCCCGTGCTGATTTTTGGGGAAACCGGGGTGGGAAAGGAACTTGTGGGTCAGTCCATCCATGCCCTGAGCCAGCGCAAAGGAAAACTGGTGGTGGTCAATGTGGCCGGCCTGGATGACAATGTGTTTTCCGATACCCTTTTCGGCCATGTTCCCGGCGCCTTTACCGGGGCGGACAAGGCAAGACCCGGCCTCATTGAACAGGCTGCCGCCGGCACCTTGTTCCTGGATGAGATCGGGGATCTGTCCTTAACCTCCCAGGTTAAACTCCTTCGCCTGCTCCAGGAAGGAGAATACCTGCCCCTGGGATCGGATGCCACCCGCAAAACAGACGTGCGGATCATTGCCTCCACCAACCTGGACCTGTGGGCCCTTGAAAAAAAAGGGGTTTTCCGGAAAGATTTGATTTACCGCCTTTCTACCCATACCCTGACCCTCCCGCCCCTGCGGGAGCGGCTTTTGGACCTGCCCCTGCTCCTGGACCGGTTTGCCTGCCAGGCAGCCATTGAATTGGACAAGCCTATTCCGGATATCCCCAAAACCCTGATAGAGCAGATGGAAACCTATCCGTTTAAAGGAAATATCAGGGAACTTAGGTCCATGGTTCATGATGCCATTTCCCGCTACAAAAAAGGCCCCATTACCCTGGACCTGTTCAAAGGGTTGCGCGCAGACCCCAGTGTGAATTATCCGGAAGATGAGACAATGACAACTCTTCCCACCCTAAAGGAAGCCTCCATGGGATTGGTTGAAAAAGCCCTTAAACAGACCCGGGGCAATCAGTCTGCCGCAGCAAGGATTCTGGGAATCTCCCAGCAGGCCTTGAGCAAACGCATCCAGAAGCTGAAATCAGAGGACAACTAACTTCACAACAAAAATTGTATCCACAACTTTTGTTGTGGGCCTGTTTTTCAACCGCTGTCCCGGCGCATCCGTTCGATAGATTTCAATTTTTCACAACTTTGGTTGTAAAAACCAGAAAGTTTCTATCCAGTTAAAAATCAAAAAATTTTCAATAAAAACAAATTGTTATATTTAAATTGTCTCTGTCGGCACAATGATTGCTCTTACAATGACTGAATGACAATTATTTTTTGTAGGCAGATTACCCGATCTGTCACAGGAAGCATCATTCCATCTGTTTTTAAAGGAGACGTTCAAGATGAATCAGATCAAAAACCTTGGTTGGCGTGTTACATTTGCAGGATTGGGCATTAACCTGGCTTTGGGTATCCTCTATACCTGGAGTATCTTTAAACTGTCCATCAAAGAGTCCATTGAGGCCCAGGACGGTGTCTTTAACTGGAGTTTGTCCTCCCTGAATGACCCCTATGCCGTCTGCTGCCTGGTATTTGCCTTTGCCATGATATTTGCCGGCCGTCTCCAGGACAGGATCAGTCCCAGGATTACGGCTGTTATCGGCGGTATCCTTACGGGGTCCGGCCTGATCCTCATCTCCTTTTCCACCGCCTGGATTTCCTGGATACTGGGGTTTGGTATCCTTACGGGCATGGGCCTGGGGTTTGGCTATGCCTCTGCCACGCCCCCTGCCATTAAATGGTTTCCCCCGGCCAGGACCGGCATGATTGCTGGGATCGTCGTGGCAGGTTTCGGGTTGGCCTCGGTTTATATTGCCCCCCTGGGCATTTTTCTGATTGATAAATTCGGTCTCAGCCAGTCCATGCTCATTTTCGGCGTGGCCTTTCTGGTCATTGTCTCAGCCCTGGCCCAATTTCTGGTCAATCCGCCCGAAGGATATGTCCACCCTGATGCACCAACGCTCACCAAAGCCTCGGCCGCCGCTGTCATCAATTTTACCCCGGGCGAAATGATGAAGACCGATACCTTTTATAAACTCTGGATCATATTTTGTGTCGGTTCGGGTGCCGGCCTCATGATCATCGGCAGCGTCGCCGGCATGGCCAAAGAGGGAATGGGTTCCATGGCCTGGATCGTTGTGGCGCTCATGGCAGTGGGCAATGCATCTGGCCGTGTGGTGGCCGGTATCCTATCCGATCGTATCGGTCGGGCCAACACCCTTTTTATCATGCTGCTTTTCCAGGCAGTTGTCATCTTTTCCCTCTTGTTTATCACCCCGACCCAGGTCATTCTCCTGGTATTGGCAGCCACCCTGATCGGGTTTAATTATGGTACCAATCTTTCCTTGTTCCCTTCGGCCACCAAGGATTTTTTCGGATTGAAGAATTTCGGGGTCAATTACGGACTTGTTTTTTCTGCCTGGGGGGTGGGGGGATTTATCTTCCCCAGGGTCTCCCAGATGATCGTAGCCCAGACCAACAGTCCGAGAATTGCCTATCTCCTGGCAGCCGGCCTCCTTTTGCTCGGTGCCATCCTTGCATTGATGACCAAGGCGCCTGTGGCGGTAGTTCAAAATAAACCCTTTATCGGTATCCCAGTGTCCGAGGAAAATTAATATTGAAGATCCGGAAACCTTCTGGGCCACGGTGGACAAATGGTAGGTCTTGACATGCCTCTGCCGAGCGCCTTGATCACTCCCTGCAGACGTTTGGCAAGTTCCTCTGTTTGCAGGGCAAATTCCCTACGGCCCAAGGCGATTATTTCCCAGCCGTTATTTTTGAATTTGCGATACATGTTGGAACCGACAAAACCAGAGGCTTAACTCATTGCTAAAAATTTTACATTTTCCATGGGTAATGTTATCCAATTTGCCTTTATAATTAATGACTTGTTAGAACATCAATTTTTTGAATCAAATATCCATTAAAAAAAGCATCAGACCAAAGGCTTAACTCATCTTTTTGCCCTGCATTTTTTAAAAATGGTTCAACGTCGCTTTTTGCCAGGGGAAAATCAATCCCTTTGCTTTTTTCGGACATCAATTCAATCAGTTTTTCTTTTGTCAGCGTCTCTGAAAAAGCAATATGGCCTGTTTGCAGCATTTTATTCTTAAGATAATGCAAGTCACATGGGATATTATTCTTCACAAACCAGATCAAATCATACCAGTCCCGGCCTTTAATATTGGTTCTTATGGTCCGGCATAACAAAGCATGCATTTTGCCTGCAAACAAACTGGGCAAGGTCATGGTTTTAATGGTAAACGGAATTGGATGGAGATGATATTTCAGGTCACTGGTAAACCCGATAGCTGGATCCTGATCGATTTCTAATTTTATCTTCATCACAGCATTTTTATGGGTCGTCAAATTTGAATCAATTTTTAATAAATGGACCAATGTGTTTGCTTTGATGAATGCGGAATCGATAGTGCTGTTATTTTTCTTGTCTTTTTCTTTTGTAGAAACTTCAAAACCCCATAGCTCCAGTTCTGATTTTACCGCACCCAGATATTTTTTAATATCAAACGCTTTTTCCGGCTGAATTAATGAAAAATCCAAATTCTCAGAGAAACGGTCCAGCTTATGAAGAATTCGTAATGCGCTCCCACCGTAAAAAGCAGCCTTTTCATAAAATTTTGACCGCCATAAACCAAGCAAAACGATTTCCTGTATGATCTCTTTAAGCGCATTCTCATGATCATGAACCGAATGTAGTTCATACCTGCTTAGCATTCGTTCAATTTTTTCATCAAACATGATCTTCCTTTAAACAATTAACCAGCAGTTCTATATTGTGCCTTCGATATCCGGTCTTGATTTCTTCTAATAAAGATAAATCAAGGTCTTTGTTAACACTATCATCCAATCGCATTAACTCAAGGAATTCCTTCATTTCCCTTTTCGTTGAAATATGACTTTGCATTGCCATCATGTCGCACAGTGCCTTCTCAGGGGAAGCAATTAGAAAATTTTTTTGATCTCCGGCGTCTTCAAGCTGAACCCCAATGTTGAATGCTTTTTTGGGGCAATACAAATAAGCGAATCTGCCAACCGGAGTTTCAAATTGCTTCTTTCTTTTCATTGTCATGCTGATAGTTAGTTCAACACGTTCCGGTATCATGTTCCAAAATGCCAATGCGGTTTGACCGGTGATGTAAGAAGGCCCATAGATTAGATTAGCCAGGATAAACTTGTTGTAAGGCTTATTGTACTCCTTACCCAACACATAAAGTCCTTTTTTAACCCTGACGATATCCTTATCCTTGAGGAGACCCCTGATCTTATCTCTTGGCTTTTTGTAATCTCTTAACGCGTGCAACAACAAATTGTAATCAAACTCTGCGGGAAATTGAATCAAATTCTTCATAATATATCAACCAATATGTCTAATAAATTGGACTTACTGGTTCGTTTATAATTTGTTAACTGGAAATTGTCAAGAAAATTTTACATATAAATCACCGGCTCGCCCGGTGCATTTGGATTGTTGAAATTAAGTAAGATATCCCCGATTTCTAGAAAAAAAGGTGGCGGTTTAAACCCTATTTATAAAATTTACTTCGAATCCGCTCAATTCGTTTTCGGGTGGCGCCAAGATCGGAATATCCAATGCGGGAAGCAGATCGGATATGAATGACCGTCTCGCCAGCTTGCTCTTCCGGGAAATAAAGCTCCACGGTGTCAACAAATCGAAACAAAGCTGACGTGAACTCTGCTCGAATATAAATTCCCACTTGTAATTCCTGGGCTTGTAATTCCTGGGCTTGTAATTCCCGACTTGTAATTCAATGACGAATACCCTATTTTAAAGCTGTCATGATAGCAAATCTGCAAACATACTGGGATAAGGCAGCATCTAAAAAACAATTTACCACTCCATTTCAGATGGACAGGTTTAAATCGCATGTGCACCAAGACTCTGTGATTCTGGATGTGGGCTGTGGATATGGCCGCACCCTGAATGAGCTTTATCAGGGCGGGTTTAAAAAAATTTGTGGTATTGATTTTTCACAAAAAATGATTGAAAAAGGAAGCCGTCTTTATCCCCATCTGGATATGAAAAAATGTACGGCTACATTTCCTTTTGAGGATAATACCTTTGATGCTGTGGTGTTGATTGCGGTTTTAACATGTATTGTGAAAGATAAAGACCAGGGGCAGCTGATGGATGAAATAGAGCGGGTGTTAAAAGCCCAGGGGATTTTGTATATAAATGATTTTTTGATCAATCATGATCAGCGCAATTTAGATCGCTATAAGGCCTGTCAAAAAACCTATGGAACATACGGGGTGTTTGATCTTGATGAAGGGGCAAAGCTTCGGCATCACACAGTAGATCACCTGTTTCACCTGACCCGCAACTTTGAAAAAAAGGAATTTCAAACCCAGGTGTATACCACCATGAACAAGCATACATCCAATGGATTTTATTATTTGGGAAAG
>CALGRI010000126.1 GCA_937880875.1 uncultured Pseudomonadota bacterium | reverse complement strand
TTGTCAAATTCTGAAATTTGAAAGTCTATTATTTTTGTTTGATCTTTTGATTGAATCATGATCTCAAGGGCTTCTATATCCACTGAAATTTGGGTATCGCTGTTCCCAAACTCCTTAAAAATGGTATTGATCTGTTCTTCAGAAAGTTCAATGGCCAGCATACCGCCATTGAACATGTTCTGCCTGAATATTCTTGCAAAGCTCCGGGCAATCACAACATGTATGCCGTTGACTTCAAAGGCCCAGGGCGCATGCTCTCTTGAAGATCCGCAGCCAAAATTCTCCCGGGAAACAATAACAGCTATTTGCTTAAAATCCATTCCAGGGTTAAAACCATCTAAATTTAAATCTTCAAATAAATGCGGTTTCAACGCTGTTTTCTCAATTTCAGTGAGGTATTTAGCTGGAATGATTTCATCGGTATTGATATCTGAACGATCTATAAATAAAGCTTTTCCAATAAATTTTTTCATTATGATTTTTCCTGTTCGCAAAAAAGACTGGAATTTGAAATTTCACCTTTAATGGCACTGGCAGCGGCTGTAGCCGGGCTCATCAGGTGAACCATCCCGCCCTTGCCCATGCGGCCGATAAAATTTCGATTGGTTGTGGAAGCTGCCACCTCGCCTTCGGCCAGTATACCGTTGCTCATGCCAAGGCAGGCACCACAGGTGGGGTTTGTCACACAAAAGCCTGAATCCATAAAGGTTTTGATGATCCCTTCTTCCAGGGCCTGTGAAAATATTTTGGGTGTGGCAGGCGATACAATTCCCCGGACATGGGGGCTGATGGTATGACCGGCAAGCACCTTTGCCGCAATTCTCAAATCTTCAAGCCGCCCGTTGGTGCAGGAACCGATATAGACCTGATCGATCTTTGTTCCCTTCATCTGGGATACGGGTTTTACATTGTCCGGTTTATATCCGAATGTGACCAGAGGCTCAAGATCACTGACATCTATTGTTTTTGATTTTGCATAGTCGGCATCATCATCGGATTTAAACTTTGAAAATGCTGCCAGAGCATCCTGCCGTGTCTTATACTCATTTTTTATAAACGGCCAGAGATATTCCACCGTTGTCATATCCGGAAGGCATATCCCGCTGGTGGCACCAGCTTCAACCGCCATATTGGACAGAGTCATCCGCTGATCCATGTTCATTTCATCCACAATATTACCCCTGAATTCAATGACCATATTCGTGGCCCCGTTTACCGTTATGTCTTTGATCACCTTAAGGATGATATCTTTGGCATATACGCCGGCTGGAAGATCTCCAACGATCTCAATCTTATAGGTCTGGGGCTTTTTAAAAGTGCAGACCCCTTTTAAGATGCCCACTTCCAGATCTGTTGTTCCCACCCCGGCGGCAAAAGCGCCAAAAGCCCCGTGGGTACAGGTATGGGAATCTCCCATAATAACGACAAATCCCGGGTGTACAAAGCCTTTTTCCGGAAACAGGGCATGGCACACCCCGTTCCGCCCGATATCAAAAAAATCTTTGATTCCATGGCGGTTGGCCCATTCCCGCAAGATTTTCCCCTGCAGGGCCGTTTTCGAATCTTTGGCAGGACTCACATGATCAATAACGGCTTTTATTTTATCCGGATCAAACACCCGGTCCTTTCCCCTTGCCATCAGATCCTGGATAGCCATGGGGGTTGTGATTTCATGACAAAAAACCCGGTCCAGTTTTAACACACTGACATCCCCAAAGGGTTCATCCACCAAATGGGCTTTAAAAATTTTTTCTGCAATGGTTTTTCCCATTATTCTCTCCAGATCCTATATGGTTTTATCTCCAAAATAATCCTCTCCTTCTGCCGGCGTAACCACCCAGTATGCCGAAAATATCTTGTCAGACAAATTTTGAATCACATGGGGGATTTGTGAAAAAAAGGACACAGAATCGCCTTTGTGAAGTTCATAGATCTCCTGACCATAAAGTAATTGGGCAGATCCCTTGACAACGATTCCAAGCTCTCGTCCAAGATGCCCTTCACTTGTATCCCCTCTCTTCTGACCCGGTGCAAGCTCCAGAAAAAAGGCATTAAAAGAATGATTGCCTTTGGCCTGACTGTCACCGCAAAGGGTTTCATATTTAAAGCCTTTGCGCTGATAAATCTTTCGATCATCTCTCCTGACAATCTCAACCCGGGAATGGGTTTCATAATCCTTAAAAAATTTATTCGGCGGCACCCCATATACTTCTAAAATATGTAATAATGTATCCAGGGAAGGCGAAATCCGGTTTCTTTCTATCTGGGACAATAAACTGGAACTGATACCGGCCTTTGCTGCAACTTCTTTAATCGTAAAATGCCTTGAATTCCTGATGGGCCTGAGAAGTGCGCCCAGTTTTGTTTTCATGGATTCCCCATTTTTAAGTATAATTAATTAAAATTTAATAATACTTAAAAAATTTTTATTGTCAATATAATTTTTCAACCGTTTTTAAACTCATGATTGCGGTATCACGCTGAACTTCAATTTTTCCCGGGATTGGTATTCAGAAAGCAGTGTGTTAAGCTCGGCATAATCTTTTAGCTCGATCTCAACCCTGTGAACAATTTTATCAGTATAGGTGGTATTCTTAATCCGGTACAGATAATTTTTAATCTGATTCATCAGGATATCGTTGAATTCATAGGAAACCTCTATATCAATATCCATGGCCTGAATCAGCTTTTTAAGGGGTTTTTGATCCAGAGTATGTTTCACAGAAACGCCATAGGCTTCAATCAAGCCCCTGACACCCAGTTTAACCCCACCGAAATGCCGGGTCACAACGGCTGCAATATGGGTCATGCCATGGCTGACCATCATGTTCAGCATTGGTTTTCCGGCAGTTCCCGAGGGTTCTCCGGCATCGGAACAATGAACCACCTCCCCTTTCTCGCCTAAAATATATGCCCAGCAATTATGGGTGGCCGTTTTATTCTCCTTTGAAATCCGAGAAATAAAGTTTTTTGCTTTTTCAATGGAGTCCACATATTCCAGGGTGCAGATAAAAATAGACCGTTTGACTTTTATGCTTGTTGTCCGCTGATGTTCAATGGAATAAAAATAATTTTCATCCCTCATATTTTCATTATTTCCCAAAAATAAATACATTCTCCATACGGGTGTTATGAGTTGCATATAATATAAATCCAGACAAAAGGAAAGATAAGCTTGGCATTGCCTGATGAAGGTGATGCCTGGGCAGATCGTTTTCAATTTACATGCGATTAACTGAACTTAAACGCTTATTTTATTTTTTTTATTATCAAAACCTGATATTTATGAATTTAACAAAATTAATCCTTAACCACAAAAGAGATGACCTATGAGAATTGTAACCCGCCCCGATTTTGATGGAATTGTATGCGCAGTCCTGCTTTACCAGGCTGAAAACATTGACACGGATATAAAATGGGTTGAACCCAATGAGATCCAAAAGGAGAAAGCCAATATTTTAAAAGGCGATATTATGGCAAATCTCCCCTATTCACCCAATTGCTCCCTATGGTTTGACCACCACATCTCCAATAAACCCAAGGGTAATTTTCAAGGCGCATTTGATATAGCCCCATCTGCTGCCCGGGTTATTTATGAGTATTATAAAGAAAAAGGAAAACTCGACAACCGCTATGATGAACTGGTCTTTAATACAGATATCATAGACGCTGCCGATTTAACCCGGGACCAGGTACAACACCCTGAAAACTACCCGTATATTATTTTATCCATGACCATAAAAAACCAGGATTATAAAGACCTGCCCTATTGGAATAAGCTGGTCAATCTCTTAAAGGAGACGGACATTGACCATATTCTTGAAGATCCGGAAATAAAAAGCCGCTGTGAAAGGGTCATTGACGAAAATATTGCCTATGAAAAACATTTAATTGACCACACAAAAATACGTCATAACATATCAATTACTGATTTCAGAGGCCTTGACATTGTACCCGAAGGCAACAGATTTTTAACCTATTCCCTCTTCCCGGAATGCCATACAAGCATTAAAATAAGATTTGACGGCCCTAAAAAAAAACAGGTGCTGATCAGTATCGGCCACAATATTTTTAATCAGAATCATATTATCAACATCGGCAATCTTCTAAGCAAATTTGGCGGCGGCGGCCATGCCGGTGCCGGGGGCTGCACCCTGCAAGCGTCCACAGCAGATAATGACATTAAGCAAATCCTTGAAGTCTTGTTTCAAAACAAAAAAGAAATTTAAACTGTAGTTATTTCTTGCCAAAGCGCTTTAGGAAAGATAAAAGCTCAAAATAAACCAAATCATTTAATAAGGATGAACCATGATAGATAATTTCTACAACATGCTTACCGATGAAAAGCTTAGTCAAATTCATGGGGCCTCTATCGAGATTCTTGAAAAAACAGGACTGCGCATGGACCATCCCGTGGCCCTGGAAAAACTGGCCGGTGCCGGTGCCCGGGTGGAAAAAGAAAACCAACGGGTCTATCTATCCGCTGACATGGTTGAACAGGCATTAAAAACAGCCCCAAAAAGTTTTACCTGTGCCGGGCGAACACCTGAATTCGATTTTGCGGCCGGCAAAACCGGTCCGGATCTGATGCCGTCATTCCGCACGGTGGGCGGCGCCATCAATCTCTATGATATGACCACCAGCAAGATGCGCCCCATCAGCATAAAAGACTGCGGTGACATGGCCCATCTTGTGGACTCACTTGCCAACGTAAATACCCTTGGGGCTTTGACACCTCAGGACATTCAACTTGAGACCTACGACATCGAAACCCTGAAGGTCATGCTGGAAAAAGGCCGCAAACATATATGGGCTCTTACCACGGATTCAAAAAACCTCAAATACCAGCTTGAAATGATGACGGCTGTTGCCGGCGGAAAGCAGGCATTGAGCAAAAGGCCTGTCTGCAGTGGCATTGTCTGCCTGATAGCACCGCTCAATTTTCCTTTTGATGAAATTGAAAGACTATTATTGTATGGAGAATACAACCTTCCCGTCCGGGTTCCCCTGACTCCCATCATCGGTGCCAATGCACCTTATACCCTGGCAGGCACCATCACCCAGACCAATGCCGAAGCCCTTGGCAGTCTGGTTGTGCTGCAAACGCTCTGCCCCAAAATCCCCTCCTGGTATTATGCCCTGGTTCAGTCCATGGACATGGGTAAAGGCTATACCCAGTTTGTAAGCCCGGAAATAATGCTTGTTGAAACGGCTCTTATGCAGCTGGCCCGACACTATGGCCTGCCAGCGGCGACCTCCCCGGTTATGGGTAACACCTGCCAGGCCCACCAGATTATGTTTGAAAGAGGCACAAGCCTTACAATGACAGCACTTGCCGGCATAAATGAAGTCGGAGGAGTGGGAGGCATCGAAAACGGCCTGGCCACAAGCCCCCATCTGGTCGTGATCGAAAATGAAATGAT
>CALGRI010000125.1 GCA_937880875.1 uncultured Pseudomonadota bacterium | reverse complement strand
CTGCCGCTGCTTTTATGGGTTGTGCTCATTGTGTGTGTTCTCCTTAAGGATTCGTCCCTTTGTATCAGCAGCCAATATGCCGTGAAATTACAATGCGCTGAACTTCCGAGGTTCCTTCACCAATTTCTAATAGTTTCTGGTCCCTGTAAAATCTTTCCACATTGTATTCTTTCATGAGACCATATCCGCCATGGATCTGGATGGCATGATCCGCCACCCTGGACATGACTTCAGAACAATAGAGTTTGCCCATGGCAGCCTCTTTTTCATAGGGCCGCTTATTGCTTTTCAGCCAGCAGGCTTTGTATAACAGATTTCTGGCGCACTCTATTTCCATGGCACTATCGGCCAGTTTGAATGCAATGGCCTGGAATTTTGATATGGGCTGTCCAAACTGCTTTCTTTCTTTTGCATATTTCAAGGCAAGATCATAGGCTCCCTGGGCACCGCCAAGTCCCATGGCACCGATGGAAAGCCTTCCCCCGTCAAGGGTTGCCAGCATCTGATGAAACCCGTCGCCTTTTTTCCCCAGAATATTTTCCTTAGGCACCCGAACATCATCAAAATAGAGTTCTGCCGTGTTGGAGGATCGCCACATCATTTTTTTGTGCATGGGGACCGCTTTAAACCCAGGTGTTCCTGCTTCAACAAGGATACAGGAATATTCAGGTTTGCCATTGTCCCTTGTGCCCGTGATGGCCTGGACTGTTACGCCCATGGTCAATTCACAGGCAGCATTGGTGATGAATATTTTTGAGCCGTTAATGACCCATTCATCTTTCTCCAGGACAGCCGTTGTCTTACTGCCGCCGGCATCTGATCCGGCTGTGGGTTCTGTGAGTCCAAATCCCCACAGGCCTTCCCCTGTACAAAGTCTGGGCAGGTATTTTTGTTTTTGCTTTTCCGTTCCAAAATAATAGATCGGGCCTATGCCCAGGGAATTGCCTGCAGCAATGGTAGCGGCCTGGGACCCATCAATCCTGGCCACTTCTTCAACGCCTATAATGTATGAAATATAATCCATTTCCTGGCCGCCATACTTTTCTGAAACAAACATGCCAAAAAGACCTATTTCCCCCATTTTCCGGGTCAGCTCTGCAGAAAATTCTTCTTTTTCATCAAGCTCTCCTGCAATGGGTGCGATCTCTTTCTGGGCAAACTTTCTGACTTCCTTACGGATCATCTCCTGTTCTTTGGTAAGGTCAAAATCCACCCTGCGCCTCCTTTATATTATAGGTTATTTTGTTTTTGCTTATGGTTTTTAATACTCAAAGCGCTCGACAACTCAATAAAACTGATCGAGCGCTCAGTCTATTCCCAAGATACTATATTTAAAGAGATTATTTTGTCAAACGCTTTTTCGATGAATAAAGAATATTTTCTTGACAAGCTATTGAATAAATGTAAAAAAAACCATGACTGAGCGCTCGTTCAAATTTTACTAACAGCAACCTTATTATAGGGAAGGGAGCGATCATTTGGGAAGAATTAAAAAATCCATGAACAAAATAACGGATGTAGAAGTCCCGACACAGATAAAAAACCCTGAACTGGTTCGGGAACGAAGACGTCAGATTATTGACTCCACGGTGACTCTTTTTATTGAGCATGGATATCACAAGACCACGACACGGATGATAGCAAAGGCATCCAATTTTTCCATCGGTTCTTTATACGAATATGTCAGCTCTAAAGAAGATTTGCTTTATCTGGTATGTAAAACCATTCATGAGGAAGTTCAGGATGCCGTTGAAAAGGCCTTGTTAAATACAGACAAGGATAAAGAAAGACTTGCTCAGGTGATTCGTCAATATTTTTATGTCTGCGATAAGATGGCAGATCATATTCTTCTCATGTACCAGGTCACACAATTTTTGCCGGAAAAATGGAAAAAGGACGTCCTTTTGAATGAGTTGAATATCACAGATATCTTTATCAATGCCCTGTCTTCTTTGTCCGGGAAAAATAATTTTCCTTTGCTGGATGGTAAGATATTGAATCTGGTGGGTCACAATATTTCAATTCTGGGTCAGATGTGGGCTTTTCGAAGGTGGCACGTTCAAAGAAATTTTACCATTGAGGAATATATTAAAATTCAAACCGATTTTATCCTTGGACTCATATTTTAATAAAAAAGGGATCAATAAAAACGGGATCAATAAAAAAGGATTAATGATGACTATGGAAACCCAAAGTTACACCCCTAGGCATTCTATTAAGGTTGTTACGGCAACATCGCTTTTTGACGGTCATGATGCTGCCATAAATATAATGAGAAGAATTTTGCAGGACTCTGGAGCAGAAGTGGTCCATATCGGCCATAACAGGTCTGCAAATGAAGTCGTGGATGCCGCCATTGAAGAAGATGCCCAGGGCATTGCCGTATCCAGTTACCAGGGCGGGCATCTTGAATATTTTAAATATATGGTGGATCTTTTAAAAGAAAAAGGCGCTCCCCATATTAAGATTTTTGGCGGAGGAGGCGGTGTTATCATTCCTCTGGAAATGGATGAGCTGCATGCCTATGGTGTGACACGGATCTATTCTCCTGAAGATGGTTCAAAAATAGGACTTCAGGGCATGATCAACGATATGATGGTTGCCATGGATGTGCCTTGTGTTGATTATGAGGCGCTTGATGTTGAAAATTTGACCGTTGCTAATAAATATGTGACAGCCAATTTTATTTCTGCGGTCCAGGAAGCCAAAGCCAATGATAGGAAGATGTATGACAAAATTATTCTAAATATTAATAAGCTTGCAGATAAAAAAAATATTCCTGTCATCGGATTAACCGGAACAGGCGGGGCAGGAAAATCCTCTTTAACCGATGAATTGATTAACAGGATTTTAAGGGATCTTAAAGACGTCAATATTGCCATTATCTCCTGTGATCCCTCCAGACGAAAAACGGGCGGAGCCCTTTTAGGGGACAGGATCAGGATGAATTCCATAGAAACAGGCCGGGTTTATATGCGGTCCATGGCAACCAGACGTTCCCAGACAGAGCTTCCCGAGGCGTTACCCGATGCCATCGCCGTGGTCAAGGCAGCGGGCTATGATATGGTGATTGTTGAAACCGCCGGTATCGGCCAGGGGGATTCAAGGGTGGTTGATCTTGTGGATATGTCCATCTATGTCATGACGGCAGAGTATGGTGCTCCTTCCCAGTTGGAAAAGATAGATATGCTGGATTATGCTGATATTGTCGTGGTGAACAAATATGAAAAAAAGGGAAGCGAAGATGCCATAAGAGATGTCAGAAAACAGGTCCAGAGAAATCGAAAGGCCTGGGATATGGACCCAAAGAGCCTGCCCGTATACGGAACCATTGCCTCAAAATTTAATGATGACGGGATAACGGCTTTTTATCACGGGCTTTTAGACCTTATTTTTGAAAAGAAAAATATTAAATTTGAATCTTTTATTCCCAGAACGGGCATAAAAGAATCTTCTTCAAAAACCATTATTATTCCGGGAGAAAGAACCCGGTACCTTGCTGAGATTGCCGATTCAATAAGGCAATACCATATAACGACAAAAGATCAGGCAAAAGCTGTAAGAAATCGATGGCATTTGATTGAGGCTTTAAAAACTATGGAAGACAAGGGGCTTGAACAATTGCCCGAAGCCCTGGAGAAATTCAGGCAGGCTGTTGCCGAGGCAAGATCCTTTGTTGAGGATGAGACAGATAAGACCATCAATGAATTCAATACCTGTAAAACCCGGTTTGGAAAGGATGAACTGGTGTACACCGTGCGGGATAAGGAATTTAAACTCCCCTTATACAGCGAATCATTGTCCCATTCTAAAATTCCTAAAATTTCCCTGCCCCAATTCATAGATCCGGCAGAGCAGTATTCATGGATGAGAAAAGAAAATTTTGCGGGAAATTTTCCCTATACTGCAGGAGTGTTCCCTTTAAAAAGGGCTGATGAGGATCCCACCCGCATGTTTGCAGGAGAAGGTGGCCCTAAAGATACCAATAGGCGGTTTAAACTTTTGTCTCAAAGCTATCCTGCCAAACGACTGTCCACGGCTTTTGATTCTGTTACACTTTATGGATTTGACCCGGACACCCGTCCGGATATTTATGGCAAGATAGGAACCTCGGGTGTGAGCATCTGTACCCTGGATGATGTAAAAGTACTTTATGACGGGTTTGATCTGTGTGCTCCCAATACGTCCGTATCCATGACCATTAACGGTCCGGCTCCGATGATGCTGGCCATGTTTATGAACACGGCCATTGTCCAGCAGATGGAAAACTTTAAAGAGCAAAACAGCCGGGAACCATCTGAAGAAGAGAAGGCATCCATCCGGCAGTTTGCCCTGTCCAATGTAAGGGGAACGGTCCAGGCAGACATTTTAAAGGAAGACCAGGGACAGAATACCTGTATTTTTTCCATTGAGTTTGCCCTGAAAATGATGGGGGACATCCAGCAGTATTTTATTGATAATAAAGTGCAAAATTTTTATTCTGTTTCCATTTCAGGATATCATATTGCAGAAGCCGGTGCCAATCCCATTACCCAGCTTGCTTTAACCCTGGCAAACGGGTTTACCTATGTGGAGTATTATCTTTCCCGGGGCATGGATATCAATACCTTTGCTCCCTCCCTTTCCTTTTTCTTTTCCAATGGCATGGACCCTGAATATACAGTGATCGGAAGAGTGGCAAGGCGGATCTGGGCCGTGGCCATGAAATATAAATACGGGGGAAATGAAAAATCCCAGAAACTTAAATACCATATCCAGACCTCGGGCAGATCCCTTCACAGCCAGGATATCCAGTTCAATGACATCAGAACAACCCTTCAGGGACTGTGCGCTATTTATGATAATTGTAACAGTCTTCATACCAATGCCTTTGATGAAGCCATAACCACCCCTTCGGCAGAATCAGTGCGAAGGGCTCTGGCTATCCAGTTGATTGTCAACCGGGAATGGGGACTTGCCAGGAATGAAAATCCCTTGCAGGGCAGTTTTATTGTGGATGAACTGACGGATCTTGTGGAGGAAGCCGTACTCATTGAATTTGAAAGAATCACGGAAAGAGGCGGTGTGCTGGGGGCCATGGAAACGGGATACCAGAGAGGCAAAATCCAGGAAGAGTCTATCTATTATGAATATCTGAAACATTCAGGCCAGCATCCCATTGTCGGGGTGAACACTTTTGAAGATCCTGATGCAGATTATGCTGAAATGGCAAACCATCTGGAGCTTTCAAGGGCAACAGATGATCAGAAAGATGCCCAGCTTGAAAGGTTGACCCGGTTTAAAAAAAGACATGAAGATAAATCCCTGCAGGCACTTGAAAATTTAAAGCAGGCGGCATTAAATGATGAAAATATGTTTGAAAGATTAATGGAGACGGTCAAGGTTTGCAGTTTGGGAACCATTACCCATGCATTGTATGAGGTGGG
>CALGRI010000124.1 GCA_937880875.1 uncultured Pseudomonadota bacterium | reverse complement strand
GATTCAAAAGATCAAGGCTTAAAAGATGCCATAAAGGAGCTTCCAGTATTTAACCGGGCAGTGACCTTACGGGATGCCTGGGCAAAGATAGCAAAAAATTCTTAGATTCCCGTTGGATCAATATCTTCTTTACCATTGCCATTCAAGATTTGCTCAAGGGTTTTGGCTGCCTGCTCAGCCTTAACCTTTGTTTTGGCAGCTTGCCTGAAGGCATTTTCTTCCTCTTCTATGGCCTGGCCTGCTGTCTTTAAAATTTTGGGGAAATCCTCATTTTCCTTTGGATATTCCACGAGTCTGGCTGTCAGTTTTTCTACTTTTTCCTGCAATCGTTGAGACTCTTTTTTTGCTGCCTCATGTTTATCCTTTGCCTCGTTCAGTTCGTCCTGGGCCTGGGCTATTTCCCCCTGAGAACCTGTATCAGGCTCAGCCTCCAGATCAATATCCTGGGCTGCCATGGCAAGGCCTGTCATGGGCAGGTAGGGCAACAGTTTCAGCAATGACCCGCCTTGCACATCCAATACCTGGTTATCCCGAATCCGACAGGGCATAAAGACAAAGGAGGCATCTGAAGACATCTTTATCACAGTATCAACCTCAAAATCCTGGACAATGACAGGCTCTGCATCAATACGAACATCTTCCATGAGTTTTTGTAATTCATCATTGCTATTATCTTCACCGGATTCACAAGAGAGCACCCGGATGGTGGCCTTTGACCAGATCTCGTGCCGCGTCATCAAATATGCCAGCAGCAGCATCAACCGGCTTGTCGCATCATTGTCCCACCACACATCAATGCTTTGTTCCTTTTGTGCCCGGCTCAATACCCTGCCCCATCGATTCTCATCTGCATGCAGAATGACAAGGTTTAGTCCTTCACGATAGGCAATTCTCAAATTTTCTGCATATATTAAGGAGCCCACGCCTGAAAGCCCTTTGCCAAGATCATCCATCCAGTTAATTAAAGCGGTATTGGCCTTTAACGGCCCTATACCAAAAGATTGTATGATAACCGGCAGGGATTTTGAAATCTCAGGGACAGATAACACCAATGGATAGGCACTGGTGTTCATCTCTTTCATATGGCCAGATAACTCCTTGAGAATCTTTACCCGCTGGACTTTACTCTTCAGGCCCTGTGCTTTAATAATACGAACGGCAGAAGTTATGCCGGAGCCACCTTCCAGCCACCCTGAAAATTCAAGTATGGATTTGAGCCGTTTGGAATCATTGGTAAATGCAAGAATAATGGGTCGCCAATCACGATCATGTTCAGGTTCTCTGGCAGCAGCGTTGAGATTTTCCTTTGCTTGTTTCAGATAATGTGATCGCCGGCTGTCAGCCCATCTGGCAGGACCTGTTCTTTGTTTTAAATATTGATAGATCGCCAAAAGGACACAGACGGCCATGATCCCGCTCTGGATATCAATAGCCAGTATGGCGCCGCTGCAGATAATAAAACCCGCCAGACTCAACCAGGGACTGAACAAGCGGAATCTTGGCCGAAAAGAAGGACTTTGTGTCCGTGATTCATAAAAAGTGGCATAATTAATCAGAGCGTATGAAATCAAAAAAAACATGGACACCACCTGGGCGATTAGATTCAATTGCCCAAGACTGATGGTGACAAGGGCAATACCTCCGGAAAGAAGGACTCCCCGTCTTGGATTATCCGCAACCCCGACACCCTTGGCAAAGGGGTTGAGTGCCTTAAAAATCTTATCTTTGGCAAGGGACTGTAAAATCCGGGGGGAACCTAAAAAAGAAGCCATGGCAGATGATAATGTTGCCGCAATCACACCCGCATTGATGAGTCCTGGAATAACAGACACTTTTTTCATGGCACCATAATCCGCCATTAATTGCCCATTGGGCATGGTCCCGGCAAACACGATTGCCACCAGAAAATAGATTATGGTGGACAGCCCCACAGCCAGAAAAGTGCCCAAAGGGATTGCCCGCCCAGGATCTTTCAGATCTCCGGACATATTGACACCCTGAGTAAATCCTGTCACAGCAGGAAAAAAAATGGCAAACAAAACCCAGAATGGTAATCCCTTATCCGGAGCTGAAAAATTTTGTATGACAAGCTCATAATTCCATTTCATAATTCCGCCCACAAAAAAGGAGACCAGGGCCAATATCAGCAAGCCCATGACAATGTATTGAAATTTCGTGGCCCAGTCAGCTCCCATCCAGGCAAGAAAAAATAAAAAAATAACTGCCATCACGGCAATAGTTTGAGGCGAAAGATATGAGACAGGGGGTAAAAGATCCATCAATGCCTCACCAAAACCGATACAATAAAATGCAATGGATACAGATTGTGCCAGAAACAGAACCAATCCAATGGCTCCCCCGAATTGAACCCCCAGGGTTCTTGCAATCAGGTAATAGGCCCCTCCCCCTTTTACATGGATATTGGTGGAAATGGCAGATAAAGAAGTGGTGGTGAGGATGGAGACAAGGTTTGCAAGGGTAATAAGGATCAGCACTTTGCCAAGTCCTGCATGTCCCACAGTATATCCCATTCTCAGGAACAGGATGATACCCAGAATGGTCAGAATACTGGGGGTAAAAACGCCGGAAAACATCCCCAGTTTATATTCAGATGATAGATCGTTCTGTTTTTCTGTTTTAGCCAAAAATTTATTCAAATCTCCAGAAGGTTCCTTGCTGGCCATCCTCAAGTACAATATTTTTAGCCTGAAGAAGATCCCTGATCTCATCAGCCCTTGAAAAATTCTTGTTTTTACGAGCTTCTGCACGCTGTTGGATCAAGTCTTCAATTTCAGATGGATCAATGGCCATATCTGCCATACCCTTGTCTTTTTTAGCTTTAAAATAGAATTGAGGGTCCAGGAGAAATATTCCCAGGATATTGGAAATGGCTTTAATATCATTATAAAAAAGATTTAAGATTTCCAGAAGACCTTCACCTGGATTATCATGGGTATCATCCACAAGTCTGTTTCCTTTTTTGACTGCTTCAAAAACAGAACCAAGGGCCTTTGCAGAATTAAAATCATCATTCATGGCAAAGGAAAAATCATCCCACAACTCTCCTTTTTTGGAGCCATCAGCTTTACACCCTATATTTTCCAGTCTTTCAAGAAAGGAATAAATCCTGTCCAGGCCCATGGAGGTTTCTCTCATGGAGTCTTCACTGTAATCAATGGGGCTTCTATAATGATTTGACAAAAGAAACATGCGAATCACTTCCGGAGAATAGGTGGCAAGAACTTCCTTGATCATGGTAAAATTACCCAGGGATTTTGACATTTTTTCATTGTTAATATCCACAAATCCATTGTGAATCCAATATTTGACAAATTGGCAGCCAAATACTGCCTCGCTCTGGGCGATCTCGTTTTCATGGTGAGGGAAAATCAAGTCTTTGCCACCCCCATGAATATCAAAGCTTTCTCCAAGATATTCATAGCTCATGGCTGAGCATTCAATGTGCCAGCCCGGTCTTCCATTACCCCAGGGGCTTTCCCAGAAAGGTTCGCCTTGTTTGGCCGGTTTCCACAGGGTAAAATCCAGCGGGCTCTTCTTTTTTTCATCCACTGCAATCCTTGCCCCTGCCCTCATGTCATCGGGGTTCCGGCCGGAAAGTTTTCCATACTCCTTAAAGGAATCAATGGAAAAATAGACATCCCCTCCATGAACATGATAGGCTTTGCCCTTGTTGATGAGCATCTGGATGAAATCAATAATGTGCCGGATATGTTCCGTGGCTTTGGGTTCAAAACTGGGTCTTAATACATTGAGAGCATCCATTTCATTATGAAATTCATCAATATATTTTTCTGTAATAACAGCGCAGTCCTGACCGGTCTGATTAGATTTTTTAATAATCTTGTCATCCACATCTGTAAAATTTCTGACATACATGACCTCATATCCCAACTGTCTTAACCACCTGAAAATAGTGTCAAAAACTACCACGGAACGGGCATGACCAATATGGCTGGTATCATATACAGTCGGTCCGCAGACATACATGCCGACCTTACCTTCTTTTATGGGGATAAATTCTTCCTTCTTGCCATGTAATGTATTATAAACTCTTAAACTCATTTGATTTTTTCCATTATATTTTTCACGATTATATTTTTTTGGGGACGACTTTTACCAATAATGTACACTGTGCTGCAATACCCTGCTCTTTTCCAATAAATCCCAATTTTTCAGTTGTGGTTGCCTTTACATTAACAAGGGTTGAATCCATATTCAAAGCCCTGGCAATATTCTCTTCCATTTGTCTCTTGTGGGGGCTGATTTTTGGAACCTGGGCAAACACAATACAATCCATATTTGCAATATGACATCCTTTTTTTTCCAATAGCCGTCCGCATTTTTCAAGCAGGATCATACTTGAAATCCCTTTATATTCGGGATCAGTATCAGGGAAATGGTCTCCTATATCCCCGAGGCCTGCTGCCCCCAGAATAGCATCACAAACCGCATGAACCAGAACATCCGCATCAGAGTGACCTTCAAGTCCCAGGTGAAAATCCATATTCACGCCGCCAATGATCAGCTTTATGCCTGGCACAAGCTTGTGGACATCATATCCTGATCCTATTTTATACCCGGATTTTTCCATATTTTAAAAATTTATCTTTCCCTCAATGAGTCAACTTTAAAAATTAAAGGATAATATATTCACTTTCACTTGGAAAGTCAAAATTTTGCTATTGTTAAAAACTCATCTTTACGAATCACGTAAAACGTCATATCATTATAAATAAGTTAAAAACTTTCAAAGGCAAGCCAACAACTCAGTTAAGGAAATAAAAAATGGAACGGTGCAACTGGGTAACAAATGATCTGATTTATATTAAATACCATGACAAAGAATGGGGCGTGCCTGTTCATGATGATAAAAAGCTCTTTGAATTTATCACTCTGGAAGGTGCCCAGGCAGGGCTATCCTGGTTGACGATTCTTAAAAGAAGACCGGGATATAAAAATGCTTTTTCCAATTTTGATGTTGAAAAAGTCGCCAGATTCACACCTGAAAAAATAGAAAAATTACTTTTGGATCCAGGCATTATCAGGAACAGGCTGAAAGTCAATGCAGCCGTTACAAATGCAAGGGCATTTATTAAAATCCAGGAAGAATTCGGATCTTTTGATAAATACTCCTGGCGTTTTGTTGATGGAAAACAAAAAGTGAATAAATTAAAAACCCCTGACCAGCTGCCGGTCACAGCCAGGGAATCCGATGCCTTTTCAAAGGATCTCAAACAGCGGGGATTTAAATTTGTCGGATCAACCATTATCTATGCGCATATGCAGGCAGTGGGCATGGTCAATGACCACCTTGTCTCCTGTTTCAGGTATAAAGAAGTTATGGAATAATAATATCGGAGGAATAACATGTTTCTTGTTACAGCAAATCAAATGCAGGAAATGGATAAAAAGGCCATAGAATCTTTTGGTATCCCCGGGTTAGTTTTAATGGAAAACGCGGGACGGGGTGCATTTGATTATCTGCTCAGAAAATTTAAAGATATTAAAACAAAAAAAATTGCCGTTCTGGCCGGCCGGGGTAACAATGGAGGGGATGGCTTTGTCATTGCAAGATATTTGATGGAAAAAGGAATCCATGTTACCATCTTTTTATTATCTTCAAAAGACAAGGTAACAGGTGATGCAAAAATCAATATGACGCTTGCCCAAAAATTATGTGACCGATCTTCTACCTGTTCCATTATTGAAATCCCGGATGCTGATACATTTAAAAATCAAAAAGCCCCTATTCTCCTTCATGACCTCTTTATTGATGCCATTTTGGGAACGGGCCTAAATTCAGATATCAAAGGATTTTTCAAGGATGCCATTGAATTGATCAATGCTTCCCAGCGGCCTGTTTTTTCCGTGGACATCCCTTCTGGACTTCATTCAGATACAGGACAGCCTTTAGGTATTGCTGTAAAGGCAGATGCCACAGCCACCTTTGCTTTTGCCAAAGCCGGGCATATTCTCTATCCAGGGAATCGTTACACCGGCGACCTTGAAGTCATTGACATCGGCATTCCTAAATTTATTGCCCGGGAAAAAAGGATTAAGCTCTTTTTGATTGAAAAAAAAGATATCGCCGCCTGTTTCAGCCCCAGAAAATTCCAAAGCCATAAAGGCAGTTACGGCCATTTGCTGGTCATCGGGGGATCAACCGGAAAAACAGGAGCCGCAGCCCTTTGTGCCAATGCAGCCATGCGATGTGGAACAGGCCTTGTAACTTTAGGCATTGCCAAAAGTCTCAACCAAAGCATTGAACCCCAAGTCATTGAACCCATGACCCATCCATTGCCTGAATCAGACAAAGGGTTTTTATCGGACAATTGTTTTGAAGAAATTCTTAGTCTTTTAAAAGACAAACAAGCCCTTGCCCTGGGTCCTGGTATCGGCACCCATGAGGCCACAAAAAAGCTTGTCCACAACCTCATTGAAAAAAGTGAGGTGCCCATGGTTATTGATGCAGACGCAATCAATTGTATAGCGCAAAATACTGACATCCTGAAAATGAAAAAAGCTCCGGCCATATTAACTCCCCATCCAGGTGAAATGGCAAGGCTTTGTAATATGTCAATCCGGGATATTCAGGAGGACAGGATAAGTATTGCCTCTAAATTTGCAAAAGACCATGATGTTATCCTGATTTTAAAAGGTGCACAGACCATTATAAGCCTGAACGACGGAAGATCCTTTATTTGTCCCACCGGAAATCCCGGCATGGCTTCCGGCGGCATGGGAGACGTGCTGACAGGCTTAATTGCAGGTTTTTGCGCCCAGGGATTCTCCCCTGAAAATGCAAGTCTTGCCGGGGTTTTTATCCATGGCATGTGCGCTGACCGGCTTGCCGGGGAAATGGGTGCATTCGGCTTTGTTGCCTCTGATATCATCCAGATAATTCCAAAAACCATTCATCATGATCTATTATGAAAACCATAAAATCACAGAATTCAGAACAAACACTTCACTTAGGTGAATACATGGGCAAGAAGATCTTGGAAGAGATTTTCCAGGGGGTCTCCATTGCCCTTAATGGGGAACTTGGTGCAGGCAAGACAACCTTTGTCCAGGGATTTGCAAAGGGGCTTGGGGTGTCTGAAAAATATTATATCACAAGCCCGACTTATAACATAATTAATGAATATCCAGCAGGCGTGTTTACCCTTTGTCATCTGGATCTTTACAGGTTAGAATCTGTGGATGAGCTTGAGACTATAGGGTTTGATGACCTTATTGATGACACCCACATTATTGTTGTTGAATGGCCTGAAATTCTTAAGCGTATTTCTTTTAAATTTGACATTGAAATCAATTTTAAATTTGATGAACACTATAACAGGATAATATCTATTACCTCTGGACAACCAGGATCAAATCTGATAAGCAAATTATTTTTATAAATTTTAATATTTACCAAACCGGAGTTACTATGGCTTTAAGAGTACAAAAATATGGAGGAACATCGGTTGCAGACATTGGGCGTATCAACCATGTTGCCGACAGGGTAGCAAAAGCACATGATCAGGGAGACAAGGTTGTTGTTGTCCTCTCTGCCATGTCAGGTGTAACCGACAGTCTTATCTCTCTTGCCAAACAAGCCTCAAAAACACCGGACAAAAGGGAGCTTGACGTACTTCTTGCCACAGGTGAGCAGACAACGGCAGCCCTTCTTGCCATAATCCTCAAGTCAAGGGGGTACAAGGCAAAGTCTTTTCTTGGTTTCCAGGCAGGCATTCATACAGATAAAACATCTGGCAAGGCAAGAATACTGAATATAGACTGCCAAAACATACAACAGGCCCTTGAAGAGGGGCATATTGCAGTAGTTGCAGGATTTCAAGGAACCGATATAGATGGCGCCATTACTACCCTTGGCAGAGGCGGGTCTGATACATCAGCCGTCGCCATTGCATCGTCCCTGAAAGCTGATGTCTGTGAAATATTCACTGATGTGGATGGAGTCTACACCACAGACCCCAGAATTTGCAACAGGGCAAGAAAAATTAACAAAATATCCTATGAAGAAATGCTTGAAATGGCCATATTGGGTGCCAAGGTTCTTCAGATCCGTTCCGTTGAATTTGCAAAAAAATATAATGTGCCCATACATGTAAGGTCATCATTCAGTGAGGAGGAAGGAACAATGGTCGTCAACGAGAGTTCTGATATGGAAAGTGTCATTGTATCAGGTATTACCTGTGATATGAACGAAGCAAGAATCACCTTAAAAAAGGTCCCTGACCAGCCAGGTGTTTCAGCAAAAATATTCACCCCCCTTGCCGAAGCAGAAATATGCGTGGACATGATTATTCAGAACACTCGCTCCGGCGGTGAGACAGACCTGACCTTTACTGTGACCAAAGATGACTTTGAACGGGCAAAAGAAATTTCCCACAAAGTTGCCAAGGAGTTGGGTGCTGTTGAGGTTCTCACAGCTGAAGAAATTGCCAAGGTTTCAGTTATCGGACTGGGAATGAAAAGTCATTCCGGTGTGGCAGCCACCATGTTTCAGGCCCTGGCATCTGAAAATATAAATATACGATTAATTAGTACTTCCGAGATCAGGATCTCCTGCGTGATCCTGGCAAAATATGCAGAGCTAGCTGTGAGAACCCTTCACACTGCATTCGGGCTGGATCAGAAAAAATAAGGCCGGCATTGATTTAAACCTGATAATCGGTTAAGCCAAACTCAGGGCTGCTTCAATCTCTTGAATAACTTTTTGGGCAGCTGAGGCAGGATCATTGGCATCCCTTATGGGTCGGCCAATGACAATCAGGTCACTGCCAAGGGTAATTGCCTGGCCAGGTGTGGTTACCCTTTTTTGGTCATCATTTTCAAGCAAGGTCCATGAAGGCCTGATCCCCGGTGTTACCGCCAGAAAAGATTTTCCAAACCTTTTCTTTATCTGTTGGGCTTCCTGGCCTGAGCAGATCACCCCTTTGCACCCGGCTTCATATGCCATTTTGGCCCGATGCATGACCAGAAGACCGGGGTCTTTTACAAATTTATCTTTAAACCCTGCGGCTTCAACCATATTGGCATCATTGTCTGTCAAAAGAGTAACCCCCAGAACGTCTGTTTTCCCTTTTCCACCTTTCACTGCTTTTTCAAGCATGGCCAAGGATGAACAATGGACCGTTACAAGATCTACTCCCAGGTTTGCCACCCTTTCCATGGCTCTTTGAACAGTAGCTGAAATATCATGAAGTTTAAGATCGAGAAATATTTTTGCACTGCTCTGATTTTTCACCATCTTAACCACAGACGGTCCCTGATCAATAAAGAGCTCAAGGCCGATTTTAAACGTCCCCACCTTTCCATCAAGAAGTTTCACATATTCTTTTGCATTCTTTACAGAAGAAAAATCCAGAGGAAACACAATATAATCCTTACCTTGTTTCTGCATAACCCTATCCTTATCAAACATTTATTTTACCGATTCCTCTATCAAAGATATTTCTTCACTTTGATGTTCTTTGGGAGTGAAGAAATTTTTTATATCCTCAATGATCATGTAAAGGCATGGTACCATCACAAGGGTGATGAGTGTAGCAAACAAAATACCGAAACCTAAAGAAATCGCCATGGGAATTAAAAATCTTGCCTGTCTTGATGTTTCAATAATAATGGGTGCAAGCCCGCCACAGGTGGTCAATGTGGTCAATAAAATAGGCCAAAATCTCTGGTTTTGCTTCAAAGGTTTTGCAACCGGAAAAAAGCACCATACTTGCCAGGATAACCAAAAAAACAGATCTCATTATTCATCTTTCCCTGAAGTTTAAAGCTTTAAATTAATTCAGAAGTAAAGATATAGCAATACTGATTTTAAAGAGATCAATGTTTTTATGAAAACCATCACACCAAAACTGGTTTCTTTTATGTAATAAAAAAATTTAAAGTCGTAAAAGTTGCTGACAGGTCTAAACTAATTCTCAAATTCTTAACTTTACAAATTCAGCCAGGATTGATACTGATTCAAATCATGATAAAAATAACCATTATTGAAAATTCTCAGACGTTTACATTATTTTAGAGTTATTTAAAACCTTTAATATCAGGAATTTTATAGAACATTATGGACCAGGACAAATACATACTTACCATGCTGGTAGAAAACGAACCCGGTGTAACCGCAAGGATTGCAGGACTTTTTGCCGGGCGGGGCTATAATATTGAAACCATCTGCGGGGCGCCAACAGCCAATCCCAAAATGTCCAGAATCACCATTACAACAAGGGCCCATCCTTTGCAGCTGGAACAATGCAAAAAACAGATTAAGCGCCTCGTAAATGTAATCAAGCTGCGTGATATGACCGGGGAAAAGGCTGTAAAGCGTGAGATGGCACTAATCTGTGTTAAAGTGTCGCTGGAGAAAAAACAAGACCTGAACCGGATTATCACCGCCTTTCAGGGCAGAATAATGGATACAGGCCCTGAATATTATATTGTTGAAGTAACCGGTGACGAAGATACCATTGATGACCTGCTTGGCCTGCTTGAACCCTTTGGCATTAAAAAACTTGCAAGATCAGGGGTATTGGCGCTGTATAAGGAAACTTAAGATAAAAAAATCTTAAGATAAGGGTTGAAAGCTTTGGAGAATTAATGGTATTTAGTACTATTTTTTAATAAAAAGGTAAAAATGGCCCCTTTGGACAAGCATAACAGCCTTAAACACCTGCCTGGTGTTGATCATCTTCTGGATCTTGCCAAAAAGGATGATCGATTTATCGGCATCCCCCGGAGCGTAATACTTGATGCCCTAAGAAAAACCCTTGACCATATAAGGCAGGATATCCTGGCAGATATTGAAACCAGCACAGACCATGATACCATCCTGCTTGCGGCAAACATCCTTGCCAAAGAAAAGATCAGGCCCAGACTTGTCCCTGTCATCAATGCAACCGGTGTGGTGCTCCATACAAACCTTGGCCGGTCGCTTTTATGCGAAGATGCCTTGAATAACATAAGGACTATTGCCCAATCCTATTCCAACCTTGAATTGAAAATTGAAACCGGCAAAAGAGGGATCCGGTATGAAGCAGTGGATGATCTGATCTGTGAACTGACTGGTGCTCAAAGTGCCATCGTTGTAAACAATAATGCCGGAGCGGTATTATTGGCTTTGAACACCATTGCCAAAGACAAAGAGGTAGTTGTATCCAGGGGCGAGCTTGTGGAAATCGGCGGATCATTCAGGGTGCCGGATGTGATGACAAAAAGCGGGTGCATCTTAAAGGAAGTCGGCACCACAAACCGGACCCATTTAAGGGATTACGCAGATGCCGTGTCTGATAGCACCGGCCTTTTTTTAAAAGTTCATGCCAGCAATTATAAAATTGAGGGATTTACGGCCAGTGTTCCCTTAAAAGATCTGGTACTGCTGGGGAAAGAGAAGAACATACCGGTCATGGAAGACCTTGGATCAGGAACCTTAATTGATTTTTCAAAATATGGCCTGCCTTTAGAACCCACTATTGCGGATTCGGTCCGCACTGGCGCAGACGTTATCACCTTCAGCGGAGATAAGCTTTTAGGAGGACCCCAGGCCGGTATCATTGTCGGACAAAAAAACGCCATTGACCTAATCAAAAAAAATCCGCTCACCCGGGCTCTGCGGATTGATAAACTGACCCTTGCAGCACTTGAATCCACATTAAAACTATACAGGGATGAGGAAATAGCCATCCAGAAAATACCCACCTTAAGAATGCTGACCATTCCCTTTGACGATATTTGTAAAAAAGCAGACGTATTATTCAAAAAAATTAATAAAACAATAGGCTCTCTAGCGGATATTGAACTTGCACACCTGAATTCAAGGCCGGGAGGCGGGTCTTTTCCGGAACTGAACCTTGCGACCCTTTGTATCACCATTCAACCGAAAAACATATCCGTATCCAAACTTGAAATGCGCATGCGCCTTTCAACACCATCCATTATCGGCAGAATAGAAGACAATAAATATATTTTAGATCCAAGAACGATTCAAGACGGCCAGGAAACCGTTATTTCATCAACTTTAGCCAAAATATTGATAAAAAAATGACTCTTAAATTCTCTTCAAAAGAAATTCATTTTCTGAAAACCGATTCTGATGATTTCAAAATCAAACCGCCAAAAACCTATTTTTGCGATCTTCTTCTGGCAAAAACAGACGCGCTAAACATCTTTGAGAAACGGCTGTCAGAAATAAAAATCCCGGAGGAAAAATTCTTTATTGCTGTGATTCAAATCTCATCATCACCTGACAGCTCCTTGGAAAAAACTAAAGATGCCTTTGAAATCGCCTTTAACACATTTTTTGATCATAAAAAGGGAACCTGGGAAAACTTGAGCCACGATTTGTTTGCTCTGGCATTCTGGGGCTATAAAAATGAAAAAAAAGCCTCTCAACTGATTGTGTCTTTAAAAAATAAAATATCAACAGAGCTTAAAACAGATATTCTTATCGGGGTTGCAAATTTCCCTTTTCATGACTTTTCAAAATACCAAACCGTTGCCAATGCCATCAAAGCCGCGGACCACGCTGCTTTTTTCGGACCGGACAGCCTGGTTCATTTTGATGCCACATCGCTTAATATCAGTGGCGATCGGCTTTATCAGCTGGACAAATGCGAAATGGCAATGGAAGAATATCAAAAGGGGCTTGAAATCGAACCCCATAACATTAACCTGATCAACAGCCTCGGGGTGTGTTTCGGTATCATGGGAAAGCTTGACATGGCAAAACTTGAATTTGAAAAAGCCATGAAGATAAACCCTGATGAACTCATCGTGATTTACAATATTGGACTTCTTTATCAAATTGAAGGGGATATAGACCAGGCCATCCTTTATTTACAAAAAGCCCATGGCAGTGATTTGTCTATTTTTGAAGTCGAGCTTCTCCTAGGGCATTTGCTGATTAAAAAAAAGCATCTTGACCAGGCCATACCCCACCTTGAAAAGGCAAGCCGGATAAACCCGAAATCAGGACTGACTTTCCGGATGAAGGGTGAAATTTATCTTGCGGAAAATCTGCCTGAAAAAGCTGGCCGGGAATTTAATACTGCCATCAAACTGAATCCCAGTGATGCCGCCTCTTTATCCGGATATGCAAAATCCCTTGAACTTCAGGGAAGAAATCTGACCATTGCCCTTACCCTTGCACAAAAAAGTATTGCCATTGAACCTGACAATAAACAATTCAAAAAAAGGTTAAAAACCATCCAGAAAAAGATAAAAGATGCCGGTCTTCCCCCTTTAAAAAATTAAAACAGCATCATTAAACAGATTGAAAGAAACAAAATCATGAAAAACCTTATTCAACAGTCGGTTGAAGACAGTATCCAATGCAAAAAACAAAAAACAGGTCTGTTTTGCCATGGGCGGCCATGTCATAAAAACAGGGATGTCTCCGATTATCATTGATCTGATGAAAAAATCTGAAAAAATACAGCCTTGAAAATCTTCAATTAAATCCTTATATTAACGAGTTCAAATAAATAAAATAAAGATGAGGTCATTAAATGCCAATCTATGAATATAAATGCAAGGCTTGTGATAAAAGATTTGAAACCCTGGTTATGGGTGGTTCAACACCTGAATGTCCTTCTTGCAACAGCCGGGATCTGTCACGGCTGATGTCTGCCTGCGGGTTTATATCAAAATCATCCGGGCCTGGCAATGAAACCCAGGTTAAATCATCGAGTTCATCTGCCTGCGGTAGCTGTTCATCTTCCAATTGTTCTTCCTGCGGGGTTTGATAAAATTTTATGAAAAAAAAAATATGCATTGGTACCAGAGGAAGCCAACTGGCTTTGTGGCAGGCTAATTTTATCAAATCTGAGATTGAGCATCTTTTCCCTGATCTTATTGTTGAATTAAAGATCATCAAAACAACTGGAGACATGATCACGGACCGACCACTTGCCATGGTTGGGGGAAAAGGGCTGTTTGTCAAGGAAATCGAAACAGCACTTTTAAACAATGATATTGATATTGCTGTCCACAGCATGAAGGACATGCCGGGAGTGCTGCCTTGTGGCCTTATCATTGGTGCCATCCCAGAAAGAGAAAACCCCTTTGACGTTCTCATTTCAAAGGACAATAGCCTGTTAACCGATTATAAAAAAGGGGCAAAAATCGGCACTTCAAGTCTCAGGCGCGCCTCCCAGATCAAGCATATCAGGCCGGATGTAGAAATTGAATCCATCCGGGGCAACCTGGATACCCGAATTAAAAAACTCAAAGCCGGGGACTATGATGCCATTGTGCTTGCTGCAGCAGGCCTTCGCCGTCTGGGACAGGACAGCGAAATTACAGAATACCTGGATGAAACTATCATGATTCCAGCAGTGGGACAGGGCGCTCTTTGCATTGAGACAAGAAAAAATGACAGGGATATTGCAGCGATCATGAAAAAACTGGATCATCATGACACTCGGATCTGTGTAACAGGCGAGCGTGCATTTTTAAAACAGATAGAAGGTTCCTGCCATATTCCAGTGGCCTGTTTTGGAAAAATTCAAGACGACAAAGTGATATTGACAGCCGTTGTTGCCTCAGAAAACGGCAAAGAATTAATTAAAGAGCAAATTATTTCCCCAATCAATAAGGTGGAACATTCTGGTAAGGCTCTTGCCGACCAGGTCCTTGAAAAAGGCGGAAGAAAAATATTGGAGCAGTTGAATTCAAATGACAGATAAAACAGGCACGGTATATCTGATTGGTGCAGGCCCGGGTGATCCTGGCCTTTTAACAATCAAGGCAAAAGAATGCATAGAAACAGCAGATGTTGTGGTTTATGATTATCTTGCATCTCCTTTTTTACTTAATTATGCCAGAAGCGATGCCCAGATTATTTATGTGGGGAAAAAGGGCGGGGACCACACCCTTTCCCAGGATAAAATCAACCTATTGCTGGTGGACAAGGCCAAACAGGGATTTGACGTAGCCAGGCTGAAAGGGGGTGATCCTTTTGTATTCGGTCGGGGTGGTGAAGAGGCCCAGATGCTTTTAAGCCATGGGGTGTCCTATGAAGTGATCCCAGGTGTTACCTCGGCAATTGCCGCACCTGCCTATGCAGGAATTCCTATAACCCACAGGGACCATACGTCGTTTGTATCATTTATTACCGGCCATGAAGATCCCACAAAAAAAGATACCTCCATGCAATGGGATGTATTTGCAAAATCCAATGCAACTCTTGTATTTTTAATGGGGGTTAAAAACCTTGAAAATATTGTAAAAAATCTGATTAAACACGGCAAACCATCCGATACCCCTATTGCTCTTGTCAGATGGGGTACTACAGCCAGGCAAGAAACCGTCACAGGAACCCTTGAAACAATTGTTGAACGTGTTAAACAGGCCAAACTCAAATCCCCGGCCATTATTGTTATCGGTCATGTGGTATCTTTAAGGGAAGAACTGGCATGGTTTGATAAGAAACCCTTATTTGGTCAACGCATTGTGATTACAAGGGCCCGGGCCCAGGCAAGTGATCTTTTGTCAAAGCTCTCCAAACTTGGAGCCCAATGCATTGAAATTCCCACCATTCAAATCGTCTCGCCTGAAGATACAGCTCCTTTAAAAAAATCTATTAAAAATATAAAGGATTATGACTGGCTTGTCTTTACCAGTGTCAATGGTGTGAAGTTCTTTTTTGACACCTTGTTTGATATGGGCCGTGACGTGAGAGTATTGGGACACCTTAAATTTGCATGTATCGGTCCTGTGACAAAGGAACGGCTGAAAAATTACGGTATTATAAGTGATATCCTGCCAAAGACCTATAGAGCAGAAAGTGTGATTGAGGCATTTTCAACCGTTGAGATAAAGGATAAAAAAGTATTGCTGCCAAGAGCTAAGCAAGCCAGAACCATCCTACCCGAAGAATTGACAAAAATGGGGGCTAAGGTTGATGATGTTACTGCCTATGAAACACGGCTAAATGCCGATGGGAAAGAAAATCTGATCTCACTTCTGGAAAATAATGAAATTGATGCTATAACCTTTACCAGCTCTTCCACTGTGTCCAACTTCATGTCCCTGCTTGAATCAAAAGATGCCAAAAAATTGTTAAAAAATGTTGTGACAGCCAGTATCGGGCCGATCACCTCAGATACGGCAAGATCTCTTGATATTGAACCTGACATTGAAGCAAAAGAGTATACCATTCAAGGACTTGTGAATTCATTGCTGGCATACTATGAAGGGAAATAAAAAGTGATTGCCGGCAACCGCCCCATTAATTATCTTCGCATATCCATCACTGACAGGTGTAATTTCAAGTGCCTGTACTGTTTTCCGTCCTCACCATTCTCTGTGATTGAGCATGACAAGATTGCCAGATATGAAGAAATCCTCAGGATTACCAGACTTGCCTGCGAGCTTGGTATAACAAAGGTCAGGATTACCGGGGGAGAACCTTTTGCAAGAAAGGATATCTTTTCATTCCTGGAGCGCCTATGCGCCATTGAAAGTCTCAAAGATATTTCCATTACCACCAATGGGTCATTGCTGACCCGAGAAAAAATAAAAAAACTCATCGCTCTTGGAATCAAACGGTTGAATTTCAGCCTTGATACCCTGGACCCGGTTAAATTTGCCAGAATAACCGGCAGGGATAGATTCCAGCAGGTCAGGGACTCTATTTTTTCCGCCCATGACCTGGGAATATCACCTGTAAAAATCAATACTGTCATTTTAAGGGGAATTAATGATGACGAGATTGAAGATCTGACAGCCTTGACAATAAACCATCCCTTTCATATCAGATTTATTGAATACATGCCCATGGGAGATTCAGCCGTTGAAAAACAACAACAAATATTAACCCGGGAAATTCAAGACAAAATCGAATCCAGATTTGGGAAGCTATTGCCTGTCAACCGCACTGCCAATGATGGCCCAGCAAAAAAATTTCAGATCGAGGGCGCTAAGGGAATCGTGGGGTTTATTACCCCGATCAGTTCTCATTTCTGCAGTGAGTGCAATAGGTTGAGACTGACATCAAGGGGGACATTACGCCCCTGTCTGTTAAATAACTATGAAAAAGATATTTTAAATCCGCTTCGAAATGGTGACTCTGATGACCAATTAAAACAAATTATTCTTAACACACTAACAAAAAAACCCTCCTTTCACGGGTTAACTGATCAGGCCACCAAAGGAATGCCCATCAGCCATATGACGTCAATTGGCGGATAATTCTCCACCCCCCTCCCTATCTTTTTGTTTGAAGCAGCTTGAAAGCTTCCTTATTTGACCCCAGTAAAATAGACAGCCACTTTGTGGATTCCCCACCGCTCAAGGCAATTTTTACTCCCATGGTTAAGGGAACTGAGAGCAGCATACCCACCGGACCCAATACCCACCCCCAAAAAGCCAGAGATAAAAATACCACCAGGGCGGAAAGTCCGATCCCCTGGCCCATGACCTTGGGCTCAATCACACTTCCCACCAGTATATTTACAATTAAAAAGCCCAGGGCGGCAATACCTGCAGCCAATGGTCCCAACTGGATAAGGGCAAGCAGGACAGCCGGAACTGCAGCAAGGATAGAGCCGATATTGGGAATATAATTTAATAAAAAGGCAAACACACCCCACATGACTGGGAAATCCACTCCCTGAACTGCAAGCCAGATGAAAACCGCAATTCCTGTCCCAAGGCTGGTAAGTGTTTTTATTCCCAGATATTGGTTCACACCTGCTGTGATTTGCGTATATTTTTCAAGATCAGTATTTTTGTCATTTAAAATCGCACGAACTTTATTTGGGAACCCGGCAGCTTCTGAAAGAATAAAAATAAAGGTTAAAAATACAAAAAATGTATTGGTCAGAACACCTCCCACCCCATTCAATGTGTTTGCCACAAGTTTAAGAATGCGGCTTGGATTCAATATTTCTGCAAGTTTGTCTATTTCAAGTTCAACACCATGCTTTGACAAAAGCTGTAAACTTTCAAAGGTTAAAATTTTTAACCTTTCCTGGTAAAAGGGAATATTGCCTGAAAAATCTGCTATTGATGAAGAGACAAGTGTCACCAAAAGCATTTGTATGGCGATCACACCAAACATCAGGATAAGGATTCCAATTATGCCTGGGATGCCTTTTTTCTGCATCCAAAATAGCGGTGGCACGCAAATAATGGATAAAAATACAGCCAGTAAAAAGGGGACCACCAACACTGCAGCGGCTTTCATTCCTGCAACAATAATGACAAATGCGGCAAATTTAACTAGGGCACCGGGGCGAAAAGACATGACTTCCATAATGATTAGACCTTTTATTATCATTAATTCTAATCACTTGTATTCAAAGTCAATTACAAAGTCAAGAAAATGGGAACAAGTTGACAAATAATTAATAGTACAACCATGATTCATATTGACTTTCTCTGCCATGCAACTTAAAAAAAGGATTATTAAAAGCCGGTTTCCAAATCCGCAATAAACCTGTCAACGGCCTCCTCTTTTGTGGCCCATGAAGTGACAAGCCTTATGGCTACATGTTGATCATCCATATTTTCCCACACATAAAATCCATATTTTTTGCTCAAACGATTTATCACATCTTGTTTGAAAATGGGAAAAATCTGATTTGTAGTTGACTTGCTTAAGAATTGAAATCCCATTTTTTCAATACTTCGGGATAATTTCAACGCCATTGCATTGGCATGTTCTGCCAGCCTGAAAAAAAGATCATCCTTAAACAATTCCACAAATTGAAGTCCAAATATCCTTGATTTTGCAAGTAAGGCTCCTTTTTGTTTTAAATGGAACCTGAAGTCTTGCTTTAAGCTGTCATTGATAATAATGACGGCTTCTCCCAGCATTGCCCCGTTTTTAGTACCGCCAATATAAAACAAATCCACCAATTGAGATAATTGTGCCAGTGTCAGGTCATTGTCTTGTGAGCACAACGCACTGCCGATGCGGGCACCATCCAGGTACAAAAGCAATCCTTTTGACCTGCAAAACCTGGAAAGGGTTTCTAATTCATTTTTTTTGTAAAGAGTTCCGGTTTCAGTGGCATTTGAAATATAGACAAGTTTTGGCTTTACCATGTGCTCATCTGTGTGGGCATCCAGCACTGATTGAATACTTTCGCAGGACAATTTTCCGTCTGAACTTTCAACCACGTTGATCTTATGTCCAGCATGTTCAATCGCACCGGCTTCATGGGTGTTAATATGACCTGTAAAGGTTGATATAACAGATTCATA
>CALGRI010000123.1 GCA_937880875.1 uncultured Pseudomonadota bacterium | reverse complement strand
CGATTTTTTTCAGAAACAACTTGCGTTCCAGCTCCTGATGCTTTACAGTCTCGGGAATGGAAACGATCATAACATATCGGAGACGGTCAATCACCCCGGAAGATGTCGAGATCGTTAGGCGGATTATTAAGGCACATCCTGATAAAAGCAGGCGCTTCATTTCTCAAGAAGTTTGCAGGGAATGGGATTGGAGGCAGCCCAATGGTGTTCTTAAAGACATGGTCTGCCGAAGCCTGCTTCTTCTCTTGGAGTCGAAAGGCCTCATTAGACTGCCTCCCAGGAAATTTACTCCTGCCAACCCGCTTGCACAACGAAAGAAACCATCCAGAGTAACAGTCGATAACACGCCCATTCATTGTTCTGTTGCCGATCTGTTTCCCATCAACCTTGTGCAGGTTCGCAGAACTCCCTTTGAGAAAATCTTCAATGGCCTTGTAAGCGAATACCATTATCTTGGCTATACCCAACCCATTGGAGAGCATCTCAAATATATGGCCTTTTCCGGCGGCCGCCCCATTGCCTGTCTGGCATGGGGCTCTGCACCCTGGTATATCGGCGTGCGGGATCGTTTTATTGGTTGGAGTAAAAAGACCAGAGAAAAAAATCTTCATCTGATCGCCAATAACCTCCGTTTTTTGATCCTGCCATGGGTTCAGATATCCTGCTTAGCCTCACATCTATTGGCATCGAACCGTCAGCGTCTGTCACAAGACTGGCAAGATCTATACAAGCATCCGGTTTATCTGCTTGAAACCTTTGTGGACACAGAGCGATACCAGGGCACCTGTTACAAAGCGGATAATTGGACCTGTGTGGGGCAGACAACGGGTCAGGGTAAGCTCAGCAAGCCACGCCAACCGCTACTGTCCAAAAAGGCTGTTTATGTCTATCCTTTGACCAAAAACTTTCGCCGGGAGTTATGCCATGACGCCCGATGAAGCACTGGCCCTGTATAATGACGGACCGAAGGTCGTGACCAAAGTCCTGTGTGATTTAAGCAACACGGTTCAATCTCAGCAAGAGCAGATAATGGTCCTGGAGCTCAAGGTGGCCAAGCTTTCAAAAAACTCTTCCAATTCCAGCAAACGGCCTTCTTCCGATGATATTACAAAGCCCAAATCCAACAAAACGCAGGGGAAGGATAAACGAAAAATCGGAGGACAACCAGGCCATGAGAGACATGAGCGTACTCTATTTGCGGAAGAGGAAATTGACAAGGTCCACCCTTACATATTGGTCAGCTGTCCGGACTGCCATGGCGAAGTTAGCATCACGAACGGTGAGCCTCGGATCATTCAGCAGGTTGAACTGCTTGAAGTCCCGTTGATCAGAGAAGAACATCGCTCATATCCGGTATGGTGCCCAACATGTGGCAAAATTCATTATATGCCATTCCCTCCTGAGGTCTATAAAGAAGGGTTGTTCAAAGAGCGTCTAACAACGCTGGTAGCCTACATGAAGAACGTTTGCCACGCGTCATTTTCTACGATCAGAAAATACGTCAGGGATGTTCTTGGTGAAAAGGTATCCCGAGGGTATCTCCGTAAAGTCATAGAGAAAGTATCTCAGTCTCTTGAAGCTCCATACAACGAATTGCTCGACCGTCTCCCTTTGGAGACAGTCATAAATGTAGACGAAACCGGACACAAGGAAAACGGAGACAAATTTTGGACATGGGTTTTCAAAGCTGAACTGTATGTCCTATTCAAAATTGACAAATCCCGTGGCTCAAAAGTGTTGATTGAGGTTTTGGGCAAAGAATTCGATGGCGTGCTGGGTTGCGATTACTTTTCCGCATATCGGAAGTACATGAAGGATTTTAACGTCTCAATACAGTTTTGCATCGCCCATTTGATTCGGGATATACGATTCTTAACCACCTTAACAGACCCGGAAACAAAGGCTTATGGTCAAAAACTCCTGGATGAAGTCAAGAACATGTTTAAAGTTATTCATGACCGTGAAAACATGACACCCGAAGCCCTTGCGACTGCACTTGAGTACGCCAAACAGCAAATCATTACAGCAGCCTTACACGACGTTCCAAGCAAAATGAACAAAATGGGGAAAGAAGAAAAAAGGGAAGCCAAAAACATGGCCAATCGCTTTCGTCTTCATGGAAAAGCCTACTTTGAATTCATCACAACCCCGGGCATAGATCCTACCAATAATGTTGCCGAACAAGCCATACGATTTGTAGTGATAGACCGGCTTATAACCCAAGGCACACGCAGTGCAAAAGGCAGACAAAGCAATGAACGCTTATGGACCGTTGTAGCGACATGCGCTCTGCAAGGTCGATCCGCTTTCAATTTCATACTGGAATCGGTCAAAGCCTATTTCCACGATCAACCCGCCCCTTCACTACTATTCGATTCATCCTGACCGCCATCCAACCTTGTTCAGGATCTTTCCACTCAGATTTTCTGTAGTATATAGATCAGGTCTTGTGATATAAAATTACCATTCCGTACCAACTATAAAGGCATGGATGGGATCTGTATAGACCCCGTGAACGGTTACTCCTTTTTCTACCAAAACCCGCCATAAAACCAAAGTAAATTAAAATCCCTCT
>CALGRI010000122.1 GCA_937880875.1 uncultured Pseudomonadota bacterium | reverse complement strand
ATAGCTCATGAACCACCATATAATCAATGATCTTTGGAGGAGCCATCATACATTTCCAATGAAACTGCATTAAATCACTTTTTGTGCAGCTTGCCCACCTGAACCCCAGATCTTTAACTTTAAATCCGTTGGGTTTCACGCCCACTTTGGGTGCAAAAAAACCAATCCTTTGGTTCAATCTGTTTTCACCTTTAATGCAATAAAATGATTCAAATGCTTTTTTGGCAGCCATTTCTCCTCCCTGGTCAATCAGAGACCTTTTCAGACAAAAACGGCCTTCCTTTAATTTTAAAGCTACCTTCTGTCCTGCAACCAATGAAAGGCGATAACTTCGACCCAGATAGAGAAAAGATTCCCCATTTACCCATTCACGAACCACAGCTGTGGCATTCAGATCACGCCACTGGGCTAAATTTTTGTATATCCACATGCGTTTGCTGTCAACAATCGTATCCACTGTCTCAGGGCTGAAACCTATGGGAGGATGCACAGTTACAATTCCATTACGTTCGATTACTATATCTGTGGTTTTGCGCTCTGTACCGGGTAAGAGCACATAATCTATATCTTTTATACGTCGAGCATTCATTTATTATTACCTTTCAGCAAATCATCATGTCTATTTTTAGCCAATTTCATTATCTCTATTGCCACCCGTTCCCGGTTTTCTTTTAGTTCGGCAATATCTGTTAGCATTAAAGCAGTTTTTATACTACTGCGGGCCTTTTTTTGTTTGTCTGCGTTCGTCCAGAAATCAATACTGCCGATGCTATCCTGAAGGGTATCAACAATGGCTTCCATTAAAATCTGCATTTTGGCTTTGGTTTCATTTGTCATCTTGGCGTTGGCAAAGGTTCCGCTGACTATGTGCTCAAAAAAGATGGTGGCTTCTTTGGTCATCCCGTCTTTTCCAGCCTTGCGACCCTCTATAGCTTCAACTCTTAGCTTTTCCAGTTCATCAACCAGCAGATCCCAATGGCCCTGGTATTGATCAATCAGGTTTTCAACTTTTTCAGACAGACTTTTATAGAATGTCGGGTCTTCATCCTGATGCACAGTGCAATGTTTACGAATGGCATGTTCCATCTCACTTGCTTTGGCTTCAAGATTCCCTCCGGCGTGTTTGTTCAGATTTTCAAGAAAATCCTCGGATAGCAGCTCGATAGGGGGTACCTTGGGGTTAATCCCCAAACTGATCAAATGCGCATTGATCAATTCTTTTACCTTTTCACCGGCATCTCTTAAGTTTAAACTGGTATCTTTATATCGTTCTTTTGTGACACGTAAAATATACCCAAATCGTTTTGCAGGAACGCGGTAAGGATTGGCTGCCTGGTGGGGCAAAATAATATCCATGCTCATTAAAAACTTTTTCAGGTATACATCAAAATCAGCCCTGAGTTTTTCATCTTTCAGCAAGGTAACCGCTTTATGGACCACCAGAGCATCCGCCGCCATATCCGGCAGTTTTCCTTGAACAAACTCTGCCACATGAGTCACCTTATTATCGGAAAACAATTGCAGCAGCCGTTGATATCGCTCTTCCAACACAGGCATCTCAGAGGTAATACTTTTTAAGCCCTGGGCCAGTTCTTCTTGCTCATCGGTGGCGGCATACAGGGTTAAAGCTTCGGTCAGATGATTGGACAACCCGATATAATCCACCACATATCCCCGTTTCTTGCCTTTTGCCACCCGATTGGTACGGGCAATCGCCTGCAACAGGGTATGCTCTCGTATTTTCTTGTCAATATACATCACCTGTTCTATGGGAGCATCAAAGCCAGTGAGCAACATATCGCAAATAATTAAAAATGCAATACCCGTGTATTCCTTATCCGGATCATCAAAATCAAAGGGCTTGCAAAAATTACGCTTTGCATCCCATATTTTGGCCTGTTTTCGAGATTCAGTGATATAGGCCGCTTCGTTAGTCCCATCGCTTGACACCACAACCGCAGCCTTTAAAAAGCGTATCTTTTTTATCAGATTTAAATCGGGCTGGGCTTTGGCCTTTTCCTGTTCCAGTTTTTCCTTTAAGGCATCCTGAATCGCCGTCTGATACCGAATAACAGCCAGTTTGGAATGACAGACAACCTGGGCCTTAAATCCATTGGGCAATATATTATGGATGTAATGATCCACCATATCCTTGGCAATGGCTTTGATCCGCTGTTCTGCCTCAAGAATATCACCAGAGGTTCCGTATTTCTTCTTAATGGCCAGCACTTCTTCTTCGGTTCGATCCTTGAACATATCCTCAAACGCAGTCTCAAAACCGTGCTTGTCTGTTAAGGCCGCATCAGCCGTTTTGCCTTCATAAAGAATCTGTAAGGTGGCTTTATCATTCACCGCATCCATCAGCCGATAGGTGTCAATATACTGACCAAACCGTTTATGGGTTTTCTTTTCACCATGGCGTTCAGTGATCAAAGGCGTACCGGTAAAAGCAATCCGGGCAGCATTGGGGAAGGCTTCAAAAATATTATCTCCCAGATCAGAGCCTTGGGTCCTATGAGCTTCATCAATCATTAACAAAATCCTACCAACAGATTGGACACTGAAATATTATGAAAT
>CALGRI010000121.1 GCA_937880875.1 uncultured Pseudomonadota bacterium | reverse complement strand
TTTTCCTGGATCGAATAAAAATTTCTTTTTGTCTGAACGAGATATCATCCAGGGTGATCATGCTGACTTCCCTGGGGCGCAGCCCCAGATAGTACACCAGGTGCATTGTCGCATAGGTGCGAAGATCTTTTGAAACAGAAAGGTCAAGATTGCCAAACAATTTTTGGACTTCTTTTGAACGTAAGAATTTTGGTGGTTTTGAACGTGCAAACTCTGGCGGACTTTTGACTAAAGGGGCAAGGTTCTTTTTGATGTATCCATTCCGGTAAAGATATTTTAAAAATTCACGCAGATATGATCTATTAACCCTACATGTCGCTGTGGCATAATTTTTATTATAAAGCGCTAAAAAGTGATCAACCTGTTCGATTGATATTTTAAAAAGAACAATATTTGATTTTCTTAAATAGAGATTGAGGGCGGATAGTATTTGCCTCATACAATAAACTGAATGCATTCTTCGAACTTGAGCTTTATAATAATCCAGGTATTGCTCGAAGAGCTCTGGTATCTTATTGGCAGTTTCTGTCATGGTTTCTCCCAAAAGATTGCATGACAAGGTGATGGATAGTTGCCGGGTCATGCTGTTCCATCTGTTTTTGATTGTTAAGCGCCACTGGTGACTGCAAAACAGTCTTGTCAGGAAGAGATAATACTTGGAAAAGACTACCGTCAAATGCTATCAGGTCTTGGTCAATCAATGTATTTCTGGCGAGAATATATTCATCAACTAAAATTCCCAGGAGAGTACAGATTTTATCATAGCTGTAATATGATAATCCATGGCGATCAGACACTATAATCAGAAACAGATACAACAAAAGCTGATGGTGATTGAGGCTTGCCCAAAAACCTTCCCGTAGAAAACGGTGCTCGATAAAAGCAAAGCTGCCTGTAATTTTTCTGATGCGACAAGGTTCGATTGGGTTCTTTTCAATAGACGCACGAAGACCGTATTTAGACCTTGAATCCAAATTTTTAACCTCATTACGTTTCATTTTCATGGTATTGCCTCCTTGAAATTATAACTAAAGGCAATTTAACCTGTTTTTCAGGGAGGGTCAGTCCCTGTTTGGTGTTGAAAATGATTTTTTTTTAACTTTTTTACTTCAGGACGGGGACCAAATCCTAAAGGCGGCGGTAAAATATCCAGATACGGACTGACAAACATTCGAAGTTGGGGTAATACAAATTCAGTCCCAAGAACTGATCGAAAGGATGAAACAGTGGGTTGGCAATCCCCCAGAGACGTAACAAGATCAATCAGCAGCATTAAGGTTATACGGATAAGAAACAATCGTCTTCGCATCCATCGCAGGGCGCCTGGAAGACCGATATCCAACCGGATATTTTCAGCCGCGGCTTCCTGACTCGGAGAACTTTCCATTTGATTGATAACATCTTCCACTTCAACCAAGGTTCCGGGTAAGCGTGAAGACAGACAGTCCGGCAGCATGCTGAAGGTTGCACATCCATCCGGGCAGTACCACCTGGCGATCTTCACCCCGTCTGGATATTTTCTGGGATAGGTGCCATGTTTGGCAAATTTACATCCACCTTTTGGATGCAACGGACAGTGAGCCAGTTTGGCATCTTTCCATGCTTTACTGTCAATATATTGGTCAACAGCAAGATTCGTGGCATATCGAAGTTGCACAATCTTTTCCTTGCACCAAAACACAAAATATGAAATATTTTCTCTATGGCAAAGATCGGACGCAATACACCATGCCCATGTGGCAGTGGTAAGAAATATAAAAAGTGCTGTCTGTTGTTACATAATGGCGCAATCCAACCCAATTCTCCGCCCACTAAATTCACACCAGTTTATACAGAATTGGATCAGCTTTCAAATAGTGTTATGGATCTTATCAAACAGAACAAACTGGATGAGGCAGAAGTCGTATCCAAAAGATTATTGAGTGAATATCCCGACCAGATTGATGGCTTTGAACGTTTGGGCCAAGTCTATGAAGCCCGAGGGGAAAAACAGGTTGCTGCTGATTATTACCAAAAGGCTGCTGATTTTGCTAAAATAATGCCTGGTTTCGATCCAGAAAGTGTTGAATATTACCTTTCAAAAGCAAAAAAAATGAGAGAAGAAAAAAAGTAAAAGAATTAAATCCAAAGAAAATACATCTTTTAAAAAATCTTTAGAAGAAAATCACGCAACAAAAAAAACTGGCAACATAATTGGAGATAAATCACCTCCCCTTATTAAAATTCTTATAAGCTCGCA
>CALGRI010000120.1 GCA_937880875.1 uncultured Pseudomonadota bacterium | reverse complement strand
CTGGTTTTTGTCCTGTGGTCTGGTGCTGTCTTTGATTGGCAATGGTGTTAAGCCAGACCAGAACCTGATGATTAACATCTTCAAGATCACTGAAGGTCCTTAATGGCCAGAAGTTATGTCGCAGGTATTTAATGCTGTTTTCTACTTTCCCTTTTTCATGGGGTGACCTGATGTTGCAGGCCACAGGAGTAATGCTGAAATGTCTTAAAAAATCAAGAAATGATTCATTAAAACGGACCATGGACCCCACACGTTCAGTTACTGCGGTCAACATATTATCCACGACTATTTCTTTGGGTGTGCCTCCAAAATAGTAGAATGCTTTAACAAGACATTGGTGGAGTACTTCTTGTTTTTGACTATGGGTAAAAATAACATACAGCATCCTGCTGTGGGATTCGATGACGGCAAGGGCATACAGTTTCCTTGAAGTTCCTTCATATACAAGACTGCCAAAATGGCCCCAGTCAATTTGTATCTGTTGACCTGGTTTGGATTCAAAACGGATAAAGGCTTGTTTTCCGCCAACATTATACTTAAGAGCCCTGAGATACTCTCGCAAAATGGTTATTTCTCCATCAAATCCCTTGTCACTTATTTTCCTTAAAACTACAGGAGCTTTGACTTTGGGATATTGCTCCACCATCTCTTTGATATATTCCCGAAAGGGATCAAGCTTTGAAGGCCTTCCCCGCTGTGACTTGCGGGCGATATCCGGATGTTCGATATATCTGCTAACAGTCCCCCTGTCCAGATTCAAGGTATTAGCAATCTGTCTTATGGAAAACTGCATGTCCTTTAACCGGTGAATTTCAAAAAGGGTTCGTTTGTTTATCATTGGGCAGTCTCCTTATGAACACTTTCTGGCAGTGAGAGAACCTGGAACAGGGTCCCGTCATACATGATAAGATCTTTATGGATCAGACAGCTCCGGGCAAAAATATATTCATCCTCCTTGAAGGCCAGAATGGAACAGATAGTCTTGTCGCTATAAAACGAAAGTCCATTCCGGTCCGAAGCCAATACCAGAAACACATAAAGAGCCAATTCATGACGGGTCATTGATTGCAAAAAACCATCGGTAAGAAACCGATGGGAGATAAAACAAAAACTCTTGCCTGTTTTCCGAACCCGGGCCGGAGCAAGCACTTTTTTTCTTATCATGATGTCCTCCTTGGTCTACGTGTGACCTTAAGGTTATAGGGTTTTTATGCCCTGTACCACAGACATTGATCCCATGTCCCCGAGTCCATCTTTGCAATTATAGAGAATTGACTGGTACTGAAGTGATAAAAATTTTTACCGCGTCCATCTTTGCAACGGTCGGTACAAGCCAATATTGCCCGGAAAGGCTGTATTCTCTCGGTCTTCTCGCGTCCATCTTTGCAATACCAATGATTTTTGATACTTTGGAGATAACCTGATCACCTCGAGGTTTCATATTTCGAATCTTCTGAAGAGATCTATTCCTATCTGCTTTTTCCGGGTTCCTGTGGCGATAATTCTTCCAATAATCAGGGTTGTTTTGAAGCCATTTATTTTGAGCCAGGCGCTGCCCCTCTTTGTATTCTGGATCAGTTGCAAGTTTCTGTTTTTGCCATATGGTTTTTCTGACTCGCTGGCAGTCCGGCTTAGAACAGAATATCTGACATTTGTTTCTGGGAACAAAAAAAATGCTGCAGCCTGCACAGGGAACTGACTCCATAATTCCTCCTGAAAGTAGTTACGAGGCGAATTAAATAGAGGGAATTATATATGATTTTAAAAATGTTTAAGGGAATTAAATGAGAGGAATTAAAATGGTGGCGGGTAATTTACCCTGAAATTGGCTGCAAAAAAAACCTTGAAAACTGGGGGGAATTAAATCCCTGTTCCCA
>CALGRI010000119.1 GCA_937880875.1 uncultured Pseudomonadota bacterium | reverse complement strand
AAGATGTTCCCATTGCAGATGATATCACTATTGTGATTGTTAATTTCTTTAAAAAAGGGAAAGAAAGGTTTTAGCAGAGCAAAATGGCTTTAAAAACAAGAATGGACAAAATGGAAATACCCATCACAAAAAAGCCCCTGAAATCCTGGATTTTTGAGGGAAATATAAAACTTCAGATTTTGCTTGTGACCATAATTCTGTTGACGGTTGCTATCAGGGTCGTTCCCCTTGAAATGCAGAAACGGATTATCAATGAGGCAATAAATTTGCGGAAATTGGATCTTCTGATCATTTATTGTGGAATCTATCTTGCCGCGGTTGTTTTGGCATCGGGACTTAAGCTTTTCATCAATATCATTCAGACCAAGATTAGTGAAAGGGTGACTGCTGAAATGCGAAAGCAGTTATATCATCATATTTTGAATATGCCGTTGACCTTTTTCAGGAATACTCAGCCCGGTACAGTGGTCAATTCGTTAATTAACGAACTGACGGTTCCGGGGAATTTTGTGGGTATGGCAGTGGCAGTGCCTTTGACCAATGTGGTGACACTGTTGGCTTTTTTTGGTTATCTGTTTGTATTGAATCCAATACTGGCCATTATTTCATTTTCCATATATCCTGCGATGCTTTATATCATTCCCCTTCTCCAAAAACGCGTCAACCAGAATAATAAAATAAGAGTGAATTCTTCTCGGAAGTTGTCATCCAAAATTGTCGAATCAATTTCCGGTATTCACGAAGTTCAGGCCAATGGTGCTTTTGTAATTGAAAACAATAAATTTGATACCAATGTTGATTACCTGATGAAAATCAGAATAAAATGGAGTATCTACAAGTTTATCATTAAAGTTACCAGCAATTTTTTTGTTAACCTGGGGCCTTTCCTGATTTTTATTGTCGGCGGATATCTGGCAATCAAGGGACAATTGGGGTTGGGTGCTCTGGTTGCATTTCTGTCTGCCCAGGAAAAATTGTATGATCCATGGAAGGAACTCATTGAGTTCTACCAGGTATATCAGGATGGGAAAATAAATTATTACAAGACCATGAATTATTTTGATGTTGAGATTGAGCATGAACTTGCTCCTATAGACAGAGAACCCTATGAACTGGATGTTTCCATCAATATTGAAAATATGAGCCTGGAAACAAAAGAAGGCATAAAATTGCTGGATGATGTCAGTCTTAATATAGCCCCGGGAGAACATGTCGCACTGGTGGGGTTTTCAGGGAGCGGGAAAAGTTCGCTGGCCTTATGTATAGCCCAGCTTTACAAATATACATCAGGACATGCAACCATCGGAAATAAGGAGATTTCTGAACTCACCAAAGCAGATATTACAAAAAATATGGGTCTGGTTTCACAGTCCCCATTTATATTTGATGGCACTATCAAGGACAACCTCATGTATTCCTATACAGCACTTCATGGTGAGGAATGTGCGCTTGATGGGGATTGCAAACCGGAGCTGGATGGGCTTGTTCATGTACTTCAACAGTCCGGTCTGTTTGTAGATGTTTTAAGATTTGGATTGAATACGATTGTTGAAGGAACTGCTGAAGCGTTTATTCCTGTCATCATTAAGATGAGGGAAAATTTTCAGAAGGAATTTGGAGATTCAGTTGAAGAATGGATAGAATTTTTTGATGAAAAACAATTTCTTTCTTATGCAAGCATCGCAGATAACATTATTTTTGGTGCGCCCGTGTCAGAGGATTTTAAAAAAGAGCACCTTGTTAGGAATCAATTCTTTTTAAATTTTTTGGATAAGGCAGATCTCACTCGACCCCTATTAACGTTGGGAAAGGAAATTGCAGATCAGACAGTGGATATTTTGAAAAATATTGCCCACGAC
>CALGRI010000118.1 GCA_937880875.1 uncultured Pseudomonadota bacterium | reverse complement strand
CCAGAAGGAGCAGGAAAACTGGCAATCTAAACTGGAAGACAAGATTAAAGAACGAACTAGAAGCCTGTCGGAAGCCGAGGAACGGTATCGGCAGGTGGTTAACACCATCAATGAGGCAATTATTATCGCCGACACAAACGGTTTTCTTTTATTCGTAAATCCGTCCTGTTGCGAGATTTACCGATATTCTGAAAAAGAATTGATAGGCATGCATACCTCCAATCTTGTTCACCCTGAGTATAATCACGTCTTTGAACGATTTTCCGTGGAAGTCCGGGAGAAAGGAAGTTTCTCCGGTGAAACCATGGATGTGCGCAAAGACGGCAGCCACTTTTTTACGGATGTTAGGGGAACATTAATCCTCTATAATAATCAGGAATGCCTCCTTGCCGTGATCCGGGATGTAACTGAAAAAAAGACAGCGGAAATGGAACGGGAGAAACTGATTGAAGAGCTTCAAAAAGCCCTGAATGAGATTAAGACACTGAAGGGGATTGTACCGATCTGTTCATCCTGCAAAAAGATCCGGGATGACAAAGGATATTGGAACCAAATTGAGAATTATATCAGAGCTCATTCTGAAGCTGAATTCAGCCATGGCATTTGTCCGGACTGTGCAAAGGAACTATATCCTGAATTCGATTTATACCCAGAAACAAAATGAAGTGTCATTGTGCTAATTCTGGTTTAGAGGGCGACTGTTAATGCAAGTCACACTTTCCTATATCATTGTTCTGCCAAGTAATTTTCATACCTCAGAACAATACCTCTGGCAGCCTTCCGTTGTGGGAGAGAAAATCCTCGGCTCACCAAGCGGTTCTCAAACCCGACAAAAACGCTTTCCCAATACCGGAAAGCAGGGTGCTGTTTTGACGGTACGGATGGCACATCCAGCCACTGGCACGGCATCAGAATGCCCGATTACCTGGACCCTTCGACCATTGGACAAAATACATGCGATTCCAACTATACGGACTGGTTTGACAGCTGGACAAGCCAACTCTATGCTGAAAGCACGGTGGCGGACACAACGGCCGGCCCCGTGGAATACACCATCATCGGCGATTCCGGACCGGTTCTGGCTTTCATGCACGGTGGCCCCGGTGATTTCTACAGCGCCATCGCGTACTTCAGGGATCTCATGGGCAAAGGGTTCAGGTGTCTGACCTGGTCCCGGCCTGGTTTTCTGCGGACACCCCTGTCTACCGGCACAACCCCGGAAACCCAGGCTGACGCCCTTGCCGCCCTTCTGGACACGCTTTCCATCGACAGCGTTGCCATGATCGGTGCATCCGCTGGCGGTCCCCCTGCTTATCAGTTCGCCATACGCCATCCGGAAAGGACCTGGGCCCTCGTCCAGGCCGATGGCATCAGCCAAGCCTACAGCCCGGACGCCAACCCAAGACCCGGCGTGGAAACGTGGGTTTACCTCATTAATCAAGATTCCGGCATGTGGCTTTATAATGCCATGTTTGAGTATGCCAACTTGGGTACAGCTAGACAGTTTATGGGAATGATGAGCCTGTTAGACGATAAACAAAACGATGCCCTGGCAGAAAGCGTCGTGGCCGATCCGTCAAAACTCAGTATGCTTGGAAAGATATTATTAAGCATGGGGCCCAACAGCCTATTGAAGGCCGGCTCCTTCAATGACATCGACAACTATACGGATATGCCACCCATGCCTCTTGAAGAGATAACAGCACCCACCCTGATCGTTCACGGCACGGCCGACGGAGATGTGCCGCCGGAGGACGCCACATACGCCGCCTCCAAGATCGCCGGATCGGAACTTTACTGGGTGGAG
>CALGRI010000117.1 GCA_937880875.1 uncultured Pseudomonadota bacterium | reverse complement strand
GCACTTGACAATCTCTCCATGGGCCAGAGCACATTTATGGTGGAAATGGAAGAAACCGCCAATATTGTCAATAATGCCACACACAAAAGTCTTATTATTTTAGATGAAATTGGAAGGGGAACCAGTACCTATGATGGAATGAGTATTGCCTGGGCAGTTGCCGAATACCTTCATGATCTCAATAATAAAGGGGTGAAAACCCTTTTTGCCACACATTACCATGAATTAATAAAACTGGAAGATACAAAACCCAGGATTAAAAATTTTAATATTGCTGTCAAAGAATTCAATGATAATATTGTATTTTTACGGAGGCTGGTTAAAGGCGGAACCAATAAAAGCTATGGCATCCAGGTGGCCAGGCTTGCCGGTATTCCAGATATTGTGATTAACAATGCAAAATATATATTGTCTTGCATTGAGCAAAAAAATGACACGGATCTTTCAGAACCTTTACCAAAAAAAACAAAAAAAAGGGGTAGAAAGAAAAAGGCAATAGATGATAATCAACTGGAATTATTTAACAGCAATGAACAATACATTAAAAAAACATTGGAAAAGATTGATATTTCAAGTATGACTCCTCTTGAAGCAATTAATTTGTTAAACGATTTAAAACAAAAAAGCATTCAATAGGATATGGTCAAACTTAAGACATCCATACTACCAATTTTTCTCATCCTTTTTATCTTTACCGGTATTTTCATTTTCACAACAAATGGTTTTGCTGACAGCGCAAAACAAAAATACATGGAGGCTGATGCCTGCTACAAAAAACTGAGGAAATCCCTTTCCAAACAGAAAAAAGAAATCGAATGGCTCAATTGCATCAGTCAATATGAAATCATATATCGGCTTCATTCGGACAGCACATGGGCGCCGGCCGGCATGTATAAAGCAGCCCAGCTTTATACAAGTCTATCCAAATGGTCTGGCAAGCAGATCCACGAACACCAGGCAGCTGATCTTCTTGCAAGACTCCAGAATAAATATCCAAAAAGTGCCTATGCCGGCCGTGCCAAAACTTTGCTCAAGTCCATAACCGTGCACCCGACTTTTTATGCTAAAAAAATTCATCACATCCAGTCAAAAAAAAGATTGACCAAAAATGATGTGCTTATCAGAAAATTTATTCAAAACAGTAAAGTCCCTATTGAAAAAGAAGTGACAGCCATTAATGATGCATATCAAAAACCTGTGGGCATAGAGCCTGCCCCCACTGGAAATAAGTCTCCCAGTGATACCATGGTTACAGATCTTCGATTCTGGTCCAACCCGGAATACACCAGAATTGTTGTCGATGCCACCAGTGAAAGGAAGTATTCCCACAGACTCTTGAAAAAAGATCCAGATATTAATAAACCCTTTCAACGACTATATATTGATATTGAAAATACAAAACTTGGACAAGGGGTTGCCGAACATACCCAGATCAATGACAACCTTTTAAACCAGGCCCGCGCAGGGCAATACCTTCCTCATACTGTACGGGTTGTGGTGGATATCAAATCATTTGAGAATTATAAAATATTTTCTTTAAGGGATCCCTTCAGGATTGTCCTTGATATCTGGGGAAAAGGATCCAATGGAGTACCTGTTCCTTCTTCTGCTCCCAAAATTACAGATTCGGGAAAACCTGAAAAATTATCCAGGCTAACAACAGATAATTTAAAATCATCTGATATTGCACGGCAATTAGCACTTGGTGTCAGAACAATAGTCATTGATCCAGGACATGGAGGCTCTGATCCCGGAGCACCTGGATATTATAAAAATGTCTGGGAAAAAGACATTGTTCTGAAAATTG
>CALGRI010000116.1 GCA_937880875.1 uncultured Pseudomonadota bacterium | reverse complement strand
GATTCCCAAAATTTTATGAAATTTGATGTATATAGTTCTTTATCTTTTGTAAGAGTATCTTTCTTTTCTTTTGTATTCCTCTCTTTGGGTGACAGTTTTGTCACCTCTTTGGGTGACACCCCATCACCTATATGGGTGACTGTCACCTTTTTGGGTGACACTTTCCAAAGATCAAAATTCTTTTGAAATCCATAGGTTATAACGATTCTGTCACCTCTTTGGGTGATAGTCTTTTTAATAACCTGTTTTTCAGCCAGTTTATTTAAGATAGAATGACACTTCCGGCGGTCTATTCCGGTCATTTCTTCAAACTGTGATAATGATATTCTATCCATCTTTTTTTTAGACCCATTCTTTTGGTTAGGATCAAGAAGCCATCCCCATGTTTTCCGTAATATAGCCCATATAATTTGCCATTCCTGACCACTTAATCGGTATGAGCAAAGTCTATCAGCTATCGTATTGGCAATATCAATATGACCGTTTTCAACCTGCGGAGAAGCCATATTTTAAATCTCATCAAGATATTTTTTTATGGCATTTTTTACACCTTCATGTATCCTGTCTGGTTCATTAAGTTGAATAATGAAATAAGGATAAGTGATCCCGTTTAAATAGTTCCTATGAAACCATCTATAAGACCGACCATCTTTGCTCATTTTCTTTTTAAATTCTTTTATTTCATCCATGTTTTATCCTATTTATTATTATTACATAATAAACCTTTATATTAAAAAAACCCCAATGTCAACACTAAATAAATTAAAACTTATCATGATAAAACCGTTCCATTGTGATCATCTTATCATCCAAATAAAAATCACTTCCACCCTTTGCCATAATAACCCCATGGAAAGGCACTGAATACTTTGTCAACCACCCAACCAGGAAAGGCGCTTGATCCCATTGCCGGGCTGTCCAGATGATAATTATATGACCATTGAGATACAGTTCTTTTACCCGGTCAATTATCGGATATTCTGGCCCCGGATTGTCGGTATATTCGCCGGTTGTTAAGACACCATCAAAGTCTATGTTGAATACTTTTCTGTTTGGGTTTTCTTTGTAGTTTGTCATGAAAAAAGATCTCCTTGTTTTGCTGATGTTTCAATTATCGTAAGATTCTTAACAGCACAATCAAAATAAGACTGTTTAAGCTCAACGCCTATGAATTTCCTATCCATCTTGATTGACTGATACCCTTCTGACCCTATCCCGGCAAATGGGCTTAAAACAATGTCTCCTGGATTACTCCAAAGGACAAGGCATCTTTCAATAACGTCCAACTGCAATGGGCAGACATGCCGCTCGTCTTTTTCTTCCCTGGCCCCGTTCTTATTCAACGTGTTTCCCTGTCTAATATCAAACCATACAGGGCTTGCATATTTACGCCATACCTCATGGGAATAAACCCCTTTCTTAACAGCATCGGCCCCGGCATATGTTACCATACCATTTTCATGAGATATTAAATTCTGGTTCTCTCCTGGTTTTCTCATTGTAATGACATAATCAGGGAGTCCTGGCCTGCACCTGGAAGAATCCTTACAAAGCTGTTTGTGCATCAACCCAAGGGCTTTTGTTCTCACTGCTTCAAGAAGTGGGTCTTTCCAGATTGTTACTTCACCATGGAAAATAAAACCAACCGATTGAAATAACCTGATAAGATCACCCCTGAAGTCTTTAAGGCCGATATATCCATCCCTTTCCTTCATGGCTGGTATTTGCATACAATGGATTGATACCAACCTGCCAGGCTGAATAACCCTAAAAAGCTGCTCAGTGATGAATTTAAAATGCGTGTAAAAATCATCGTCTGATTTGCAGTTTCCAAGGTCTCTTTCGGAGTTTGAATACGTGTAGAGCGAGCTGAAGGGAGGGGAAAAAATGGAGTACCCGATTGAGTTATCCGGTAGGCCTTTTAACACTTCACAGCTATCGCCATTATACACCGTCCAATTTTTACCATTTGCTTGATTTATTACGTCCATGTTTTGCTCCTTTTAAAATAATTGGGGTTGTGCCTGGCTGATTCTTTGCCGGGCTATTTTGCAGTATTCTTCTGAAATGTCGATCCCTGCATAATTCCTATGATTTTCTATTGCCATCTTGCATGTTGTTCCTGAACCACAAAATGGATCAAAAACTAAATCGCCTTTGTTTGACCAGGATATAATATGGTCATTTGCTAATTTTTCAGGGAATATAGCAGGATGCTGAAAAGGTATTTTTCCAATAGCTGATTGCCCATATCCAGAACCAAACTCCCATATGTTCCCTTTTATTTTTTGCTTATTTATTGGCGCCTGTTTATGGAGTTTTCCTGTTTCTCTCCCCGTATGCCTAAATGTGCTTGTCTTAGTTTCCTGGCCATAATAT
>CALGRI010000115.1 GCA_937880875.1 uncultured Pseudomonadota bacterium | reverse complement strand
GTTTACTATGAAGACACAGACCACTCAGGGGTTGTCTACCATGCAAACTATTTAAAATTCTTTGAAAGAGCAAGAGAAGATATCATTGGAATCAGCAAGCTTTCTGACATGTGGCATCAGCAGGAAATCGGTTTTGCTGTATACAAAGTAAACTTAGGCTTTCACGAAGGAGCAGTTTTCGGAGATCTTCTTGACATCAAAACAACATGGAAGAAAGAAGGGGATTACAGGGTGGTCTTTTTCCAGGAAGCCTGGAGGCCGGATGCAACAAAACCGGCTGTTACCTGTACTCTGGAACTTGTCTGCCTGGGACCGAACAAGAAATTAATACCAATTCCAGATCTGGACTTTCTCATTTAATAAGAATATTGGCAATCCCCCATTGTTCTGGTATATCTGACCGAAGCTATGCTGAAACATTTATTATGACTGGAGTAAAATATCGGATACATCAATAAAAATATTTTAACTGCTGTTGTTGCTGCAGAAAATGGAAACATTTTCGATTTGGAAGGCTATGGTGCCGTCGGCATGTCCGGTAATACACCTTTTGTGTTGAAAAAGGAAAAGACCGTGCCCATGCCCCATGGCAGTGAACTCATGCTGATGCCCCAAAGAAGGCCCATTGTCTATAATATTGCAAAAGACCAGTTTGAAATCCTTGAACAGAATCCATTTAATCCGGATGAAAAAATATTTCCTGTTGCAGTGTTTAATTCACCAGGATATGTGAACCGACATTTTAGTGCCTATGATGATGAGGGCATCAAAGATTATCTGCCATTGTTCTCCTATGGTGCCGTTGGATTTGGAAAAAATAATTTCAGGTCCGCAGCCATTCTTGTAGATAAAGAACCCCGCCAGGATCTAAGGCAGATGCCCCATAAAAGTATTGTCAAGGGTGTCAGCAAGATGCAAAAAAAATATCCGGATAACCGCCTGATCCGGCATCTTGAAACCTGTGCTTTACAATATGGCTGTCCAGCCGGAAAAAATTTTTTTCTTAAACGGTATGAAGCCCCGCTTCCCACATCAATGGTATGCAATGCCAATTGTCTTGGATGTATCTCCCTTCAAGCTCAAAACAATCTGTGTGCCTGCCAGGAGAGAATCAGTTTTACACCTAGCCCTGAAGAGATTGCCCAGGTATCCCTTGAGCATATTTCCAATGTTAAAAAAGCGGTCGTAAGTTTTGGCCAGGGGTGCGAAGGCGAGCCCTTAACTGCTTTTAAGGCCCTGGAGCCTGCCATAAGACTTATCCGGTCAAAAACAGACAAGGGCACCATCAACCTGAACACAAACGCAAGCCTTCCCCTATATGTTGACAAGCTGTGCCGGGCCGGGCTTGATTCCATGCGTGTCAGTTTAAATTCTGTCCGGGAAAATTGCTATTATGCCTATTTTCGACCCAGATCCTATCAATTTGCAGACGTCCTTAAAAGTATTCAGGCGGCAAAAGAGCGGGGCAAATTTGTCTCCATCAATTACCTTAACTGCCCTGGATTTACAGATTCTGAACGAGAATTTACAGCATTAAAAGAATTTATTGCTGCAAATCAAATTGATATGATCCAGTGGCGAAACTTAAATTTTGATCTTAAAAAATATTGTGAACTTATGTCAAAAATAGAAGACTATGGCAGGCCTTTAGGGATGAAAACCATAATTGAGGAGTTGTCCCTCCATTTTCCCAATTTGATTCATGGATATTTTAATCCGCCCTTATTTTAATCAAAGCTATTCATTCCAACAGGGGAACACCATGGAAAATAGAAAAATTATCATTATTGATGAAACCCTCAGGGAAGGCATGCAGTATAGAGGACTTATGTTTTCATTGGAACAGCGGTTAAGGATTCTTGCCTTCCAGGAAAAGCTAAAGGTGGATATCTGCCAGGCAGGCTACCCCCCTGCCCATGAAAACGAGGCCGACCTTGTCAGGACAATTTGTCTTCATGCAGAAAAAAACAAATATAATATCCGGATTGCTGCCATGGGAAGAGCCAATCTGGCAGATGCCAAACTTCTGCTTAGCACCCATGTGAATGATCTGCATTTCCATCTGCATATAAAAAATGATGTGGCGCAAAACAGGCTGGATCAAATTTTGGACGACCTTTTAAAAACCATTGATTTTGTCAGAAAACAACGCCCCAATGCGTGCATCTCCATTGCCATGCTTGATATTGGCAGATCTGAAAATGATATTTTAGACAAAAGTGTTTCGTTTTTAAGTGATCACCATATTGATATTATTTCTTTACCAGATACTTCGGGTATGATGGCTCCCAATCAGGTTTTTGAAAAAATACATCCCCTTTCTTCTAAATCTTTGGATACAAAAATATCGATTCACTGCCACAATGATATGGGAATGGCCTCTGCCAATAGTGTGATGGGGATTATAGCAGGTGGACAGGTTCTTGAGCTTTGCGCTTTGGGTATTGCCGAAAGAAACGGAATTGCCGACCTTTATACCACGGCAAAAACTCTTCAGGACCAGGGTTTTTATATCCGTCTCAACACAGCGGATCTAAGCACATTTTACGCCTATTATGCATATGTTGATGCCATTGTATATGAACAAACCGGTGAACACGTGCTGACCGCTAATACCCCTGTGTTTGGAGATGCTGTTAAAACCCATGTGGCCGGGACCCATGCAGGGGGAGAATATGGAATATCGTCAGAAGAGCAATTCTTTTTAAATATCTTATGCGGCAAGAGCCTGGTAAAAAAATACCTGGATTTGGAAGAGATTCTTTATGATGAAAAAAGGCTGGAAGACATCACATCTTGCATAAAAAAACAAAGCTATACCCTGGGCAGGCGGCTGAAAAAAAATGAAATAAGGATTATTGCCAGGTCATTGATTTAGTTCCCAGATTCATGCTTTCCCGGTTTTTTCCTGCATAAAGATCTTCCATTTTTGTTCCACCCAGATCAGGTGCTCGGCCATCATTACCCCGGCCTTATGGCAAATATCCAGACGATACAAAAAAACCATTTGCAAAACAGCCCCTAATTTGATTTAATTCAAGTTTTAGATTGTTTACTTAGGACTTTATGACTGAAGGAAAAATGTTTGGACATTGATATTAAAGGGATTGTGATCATTTGCGGCAACTATGGTAGCGGCAAATCTGAAATCGCGGTAAACCTTGCGGCAAAATCCAGACTAAAGGGGATGGATGTTAAAATCACCGACCTTGATCTTGTCAATCCCTATTTCAGATCCAGGGAAGCAAGGGTTGCCCTTGAAAGAATAGGGGTCCAGGTGATACTTCCCGACCGTCAATACATGCATGCCGACCTGCCCATTCTCGCCCCTGCTGTGGCAGGCATGATCCAGCAGCCGGCTGAACTGACCATCCTGGATGTGGGTGGCGATGACGTGGGTGTGACTGTACTGGCAGCCCTTGGAAATTATTTGAAACAAAAAACAGTCCATATGCTCCAGGTAATAAACCTGTTCAGACCCTATACCGGAACCGTTGAAGGCTGTCTTAAAATAAAACAGGAGATTGAGGCATCTTCAAAAATGAAAATCACAGGACTTGTGTCCAATGCCAACCTTATTGACGAAACCACTCCCGAACACATTTACAAGGGATATGATCTTGTCATGGAGGTGGCAGCCGCCACAGGTCTTAAAATTGAATTTATAACGGCTTCATCCCAGATGATACCTAAGCTTGACATGGACCGGTTTCATTGTCCGGTATTAACCATTGACAGGACCCTGGTGCCACCCTGGAAAAAGCCTTTGATAATTTAAGGAGTATTTTAAATGACGTACGAACATATTATTGATTCTGATCGATGCAAGGGATGCGGGCTGTGTGTCAACTTCTGCCCCAAAAAAGTCCTTGAGATCACGGATAAGGTAAATGCAAAAGGACATTTCCCCGTGTTCCAGGCAAGACCTGAAGATTGTATTCACTGCACCATGTGCTGTATCATGTGCCCGGATGTAGCCATCAGTATTGTTGAAACCAAGACAGCAGACGTAAATTAAAGGATAAATATAATGGCAAAAGTATTAATGAAAGGGAATGAAGCAATAGCTGAAGCAGCCATAAGAGCCGGCTGTCTAAATTATTTTGCATATCCTATCACCCCCCAGTCTGAAGTTGCCGAATACCTGGTAAAAAGACTGCCAGAAGAGGGAGGGGTTTTTCTCCAGGGAGAAAGCGAAGTTGCCGTAGGATATATGATCTTTGGTGCTGCAGCCGCAGGGGAAAGAGTCATGACCACCTCTTCCTCACCTGGTATCAGCCTTATGGGCGAATCCATATCCTATATTGCTGCAGCCAATTGTCCAGCTGTTTTTGTCAACATTGTCAGGGGCGGTCCCGGGTTAGGCGGAATTCTGCCCTCCCAGGGAGATTATTTCCAGGCCACCAAAGGCGGGGGCCACGGGGATTATCACCTGCTGGTTCTGGCACCGGACGGGGTTCAGGAAGC
>CALGRI010000114.1 GCA_937880875.1 uncultured Pseudomonadota bacterium | reverse complement strand
GATGGCACAAACATCCTTTCTTCCGTCATCGCTACCCAGATTGATGTTCACCATAAATATGGCGGAGTTGTACCTGAACTTGCCTCACGAATGCACATCCAAGCCATTACTCCCGTGGTGGATGAAGCCATAAGCAAAGCAAATATCACCCTTGAGGATATTGATGCTGTTGCTGCGACACGAGGCCCCGGGCTGACCGGTGCCCTTTTGGTGGGATTTACCTTTGCCAAATCTTTTGCCTGGGCGCGGCACCTTCCTTTTGCCGGTGTCAATCATCTGGAGGCCCATATCTATTCATTATTTCTGATGGACTCAAAACCTGAATTTCCCTTTATTGCCCTGGTGGTTTCCGGAGGGCACACCAATATCTACCATGTCACCTCATATAATAATTTTGAACTCATGGGACAGACAAGGGATGATGCAGCCGGAGAAGCCTTTGATAAAGTGGCAAAAATGCTGGGATTAGGCTATCCTGGTGGCCCGATAATTGAACGTCTTGCAAAAACAAAAGATCCTGCTGCCATTACATTTCCCAGGACAATGCTTGAAAAAGGCAGTTTTGATTTCAGCTTCAGCGGTCTAAAGTCCTCCGTTGCCCGGTATATCCATGACAACCATATTGTCACAGCAGATGAAAAAGCACAGATTGCCGCCTCTTTTCAGGAAGCCGTCATCGATGTTCTCGCACAAAAACTGATCCTGGCAGCCCAGCATAAAAACTGCCGGCGCATTGGCATTTCAGGTGGGGTGTCTGCCAATCAAACCTTTGTAAACAAATTAACCCAAAAAGCAAAATCTAAAAAAATAAATATTTTTTCCCCACCCGTTGAACTTTGCGGTGACAATGCCGCCATGATAGCGGCCAGAGGATATACCATGATCCAGCAAGGCCAGCTATGCCATCTTGACCATGATGTATTTTCAAGAACAAAAATAGATTAGCCTTATCCCTGCAGGTATTTTTTCTTAACCCTTAAAATTCTTTCCAAAGATTTTTTACCCATTAAATAAAGGTTTTCATCTCTATTAAGCCATCCCATGATTTCATGGAAAGCTGTATCAATACCAGGTCCTTTATGACAGATCAAGGCCATATCAATTCCAGAAGTTAAAATCTGTTGGATACAGGTTTTAATATCATGCTCAATGGCTTTCATATCCAGGTCATCTGTCATAACAAGACCATCATATCCCATTTGATTGCGCAACAAATCGTTGGCTATAAAAGGAGACAGGCTTGCCGGCCAATGATAGTCAAGCTGCGGATATAAAATATGAGACAGCATGATTCCCGCAACACCCTGATTTTTTGCATCCACAAAGGGAACCATGTCAGATTGCCAAAGGCTCTCAAGATCAATATCCAGTACAGGGAGAGAAAAATGAGAATCTTTAATTGTTCTGCCAATACCTGGAAAATGCTTGGCCACGGCCATTATACCTTTTCGTTGTAGAGTAAGAATGATTTGGGTACCCAGCCTTGAAATAGTTTTTGCATCTCCCTTAAATACCCGGTCTTTCATAATGGAGTCCACCCCTTTTGGCGCAATATCCAGAACCGGGGCAAAATTCATATTAATCCCCACCTGGACGAGCTCATGGGCTGTAATGGAGGCAAAGGTCCTGGCATCCTCAACCGTATCAATAAAAGGATTTCCTTTAAACACAGTAAAGGGCTCTTTAAGCCTTGCCACAACCCCGCCTTCCTGGTCTATAGCTATAAACAGCGGGGGAAGACCACGTGCCCTTGCATAGGCCTGGCAGTCGGAACAAAGACAGCTCACCTGTTTCGAGGATTCAATATTCCTTGCAAAAAAGATGATACCGCAGGCGTTAATGTCATTGATTATATGTTTCAACTCATTGTTGAATTCAATACCATCAAATCCCAGCATCAATCGTTGCCCAGCCATTAATTTTTGAGTTATTTTGTTTTTATCCATCTTATTTTCTTGACTACTCCCTTATTTTCTTGACTAACACTTATTTTAAATATTAGAACATTCATTTTTTAAAGAACTAATTCACCCTGATAAAGATTTACCTTTTTAAATTAACCTATATTTGGATACCATGAAAGCCGGAACTTTTAAATCAGATTTTATTTTACTCTTTGTTGCAACCATCTGGGGCTTTGCCTTTGTTGCTCAAAGAATGGGGATGGATCATGTCGGGCCCTTTACTTTTAACGGTCTGCGGTTTGTATTAGGATGCCTGTCCTTACTGCCCATTATTTATTTTCAACGCAACTCGCCATCAGCTAAAACCAATACAGGTCTTATCAAATCCGGCATTATATCGGGCATTTTCCTGTTTCTAGGGATCTCGTTCCAACAAGTGGGGCTGGTCTATACAACGGCTGGAAAAGCCGGATTTATTACCGGTCTTTATGTTGTCATTGTTCCTTTTTTAAATCTTTTTTTCAAACAGGACAAAACCGGCCCTGGAACATGGATCGGAGCTGTCCTGGCATGTGTCGGCATGTTTTTATTGAGCGTGACCAACAATATGCGTATGGAATTTGGAGATGTTTTGGTTTTGTTTTCCGCCATTTGTTTTGCCTTCCATTTAATCATTATCGGCAGGTGGTCCAACCGGTTTAATACGGCTAAACTCTCCCTTGTCCAATGCATTGTCTGCTCAGTCTTAAGCCTGCTTGTGGCCGCCATATTTGAAACCTTTATTCTCTCAGATATTTTAAAAATTTCCATCCCCCTTCTCTATGGCGGTGTTATGTCAGTGGGGGTTGCATATTCACTCCAGATTTATGGTCAGAAAAACAGCCCGGCTTCCCATGCTGCGATTCTTTTAAGTCTTGAAGCCGTATTTGCTGCTATTGGTGGATGGTTGATTTTAAATGAAATTCTTTCAGGACGTTCTTTTTTGGGATGTGCTCTCATGCTGGCAGGAATGCTGATATCTCAATTGTATTACAAAAAATAAATATTTGAAATTCTTAACTTTTTTGACCCGGTATGGTATTAAAAATAAGTGAGATTAAATTTTTCATAAAAGTTTAAGGTAAAAAGGTAAAAATGGATACAAAAGAAATTATCGAGATGGAAAACAAATTTGGCGCAAAAAATTACAAACCCCTGGATGTTGTTATTGAAAAAGGCAAAGGGATCTGGGTCTGGGACGTTGAAGGCAATAAATACATGGATTGTCTGGCTGCCTACTCTGCTGTTAATCAGGGCCATTGCCACCCCAGGATCATCAAAACCATGAAAGAACAACTTGATAAGCTTTGTATCACATCCAGGGCATTCAGAAACAATCAGCTTTCCTTGTTTTATAATGATATCTGCAAACTGACCCATTCCCATATGGTTCTTCCCATGAACAGCGGTGCAGAAGCTGTGGAAACCGTTATTAAAGCTGTCAGGAAATGGGGATACAAGACAAAGAATATTCCTGAAGGAAAAGCGCAAATCATTGTCTGTGAAAACAATTTCCATGGAAGAACCCTGACCATTGTAGGTTTTTCCACAGAAGAGCAATACAAGGATGGATTCGGCCCTTTTACTCCTGGATTCAAAGCCATTCCTTTTGGAGATGCCAGGGCTCTTGAAGATGCCATAACAAAAAACACGGTGGCGTTTCTTGTGGAACCCATCCAGGGTGAAGCAGGTGTCATTGTTCCGCCCGACGGATATTTAAAAGCTGTCAGAGACATTTGTACTAAAAACAATGTTGCCCTGGTATTTGATGAAATTCAAACCGGTCTCGGCAGAACGGGAAAACTTCTGGCTGAAGAACATGAAGGGGTTGAATCCGATGTAACATTGATAGGCAAAGCCTTATCCGGCGGCTGCTATCCTGTATCAGCCGTTCTTTCCAATGCTGAGGTCCTGGGAGTATTTCTTCCGGGTGATCATGGCTCCACTTTTGGCGGAAATCCCCTGGCCTGTGCTGTGGCAAGACAGGCACTCAAGGTTCTGGTTGATGAGGGCATGATTGAAAATGCTGCCAGAATGGGAGACTATTTTCAGGAAAAATTAAAAGAAATCCCAAGCCCTTATATAAAAGAAGTCCGGGGAAAAGGACTTCTTATCGGTGTTGAACTGAAACATGATGCAGGCGGAGCCAGGCCTTTCTGTGAAAAACTGATGAAAAAGGGTCTTTTGTGCAAAGAGACCCATGAAAATGTTATCCGGTTTTCTCCGCCCCTGGTCATCACAAAACCAGACATTGACTGGGCCCTTGAAAGAATCAGGGAGGTCCTTATCCCTTAAGTTTATTTAAGGCTTCGCGAAGTTGCTGGGTGACTTCTTTGGACAATTCTCCTGCTTTTTCAATATTTGCAGCAATCTTATCAAGTCCTGCCTCTTTTGCCCGACCAGCCCAGGTATAAAACGTATCTTTGTGGCTGTCATTGTGATCAATCCAATGGGAAAACAATTTCTCCAGCTTTTGTTCAAAAGTCAATTCATGTGAAGGACCGTGGTCGTGGGTATGGGT
>CALGRI010000113.1 GCA_937880875.1 uncultured Pseudomonadota bacterium | reverse complement strand
GCATTCGTTTTTCTGCATCCAAATCCATTTCCAGGGAATCAATATTTTTTCTGGCGGCTTCAACGGCCTGCTCAAACTGTGCCTGGGAATTTTTATCGTCGGAAGTCGCCTGGGTGTCGGCTTGCCCCAATAAAAAAGAGGGCAGGCATATAAAAAGAATTACCGATAATACAATATCGTTTAATTTCCTGATCTGCACAGGACTTTGTTTTCCTTATAATAATTAATATATCAGTAACTCAATTTTCGGCATGAAGTCCTTGCAGACTCAGTCAAATCTGGCAACTCCGAAAGTTGAGTCAGAGATCTTAAGCCACCTGTAAATATGCTATTCATTTATAGGCATGTTATTGAGTTTCGTCAAGAGAGATGGAAATCCAGTTTTATCTTAAATAACCTGGAAAAGGACTTGCCAAAAATTCAAAGTTTTTTGGGGATTATAGTTTGATTTTATTATTTTATCAGAGTAGTATCCATTTCGACAAATTTCCTGTCTTTGGGCAAATAATACATATCATAGACAGGAAACTTGCCAATATTTTTAATTATTTTAATTAATTAAACTATCAACTCAGAAAACTGAGTGAGTAGTATATATAAAACATGGGAAGAAAACTATGATATTTAAAATTAGCTTTTTCATTTCTTTGGCAATTTTTATAGTGGGAGTACTCTATCGATTTCTCGGTTTTTTTCAAGTCACAATTGGACCGGAGGCAAAATTATTTCCGTTTTCAAAACGTGTCTCAACCTTTTTAAGAAGCTTGTTTATTGTCTTTGTATCTCCCCCACGTTTTTTTCGATTCTGTAAATCTATTGTTTTGGATGTGGTACTGCAAATAAAATTGCTGCGCCAGGATTTTTTAAAATGGTGTATGCATATTTTTATCTATTATGGATTTATGGGACTTCTTTTGATACATGCCCTTGAAGCTTTTATCAGTGAACCTTTGTTTCCAGGCTATTACTCCACAATAAATCCTTTTATGCTGTTAAGGAATGTGCTGGGCGTCATGGTCATCATAGGCCTGATCATTGCCATTCAACGTCGCAGAAAAAATATCTGGTTACGATTGATAAGCAGGAAAAAAGATTATTTAGCGATTGTTGTGCTTGCCGTGATTATGATTTCAGGGTTTCTCCTTGAGGGAAGTAAAATAATATCCTCTGCAGTATTTGATGACATGATTTATGAATGGGGCGGCACCATGCTTGATGATGATGAGTTATCAGTCCTGAAAGTTTATTGGCAGGAAGAATATGGTGTGGTTTTTCCGGATCAAACAATTGAAGTTGACCCAGAGGCCCTGGAAGAGGGGGAAATAGCACATGACAATTATTGCGTTGCCTGCCATTCCAAGCCTGTTTGGGCATTTGTCTCATATCCAATATCCCTTGGAATGCGGCCAATGGCCAAACTGTTCAATGACTGGCGCCTGGATATTTGGTTGTGGTATATCCATTTTTTAAGCTGTTTTATAGGCCTTGCTTATTTGCCCTTCAGCAAATTTTTGCATATCATAACCACTCCGATAAGCATTTTGGTCAATGGGGTTGCCGGTCAAACCATAAAAAGCCCTGAAAACAGAGCTACACGAAGAGCGATGGATTTAAGTGCCTGCACCCAGTGCGGCACCTGCACCCTTCATTGTTCTGTCGCCCCGGTTTATCAAATGATTCCCAACTCCTATATTTTCCCGTCTGAAAAAATATTAGGGTTACAGGAGAGGACTTCCGGCACATCTTTAAATTCGGAAACAAGGCAAAAATTTTCCGAGGGCAGTTTTATCTGTACCAATTGTAATCGGTGCTCTGAACTTTGTCCTGCAGGTATCAACCTTCAGGATTTATGGATTGAAAGTAAAAAAGATTTATCTCAAGAACAATTTTGTGAACCGTTTGTCAAGCTCAGGAATACTCAAATAGAAAAAGGGTCGCAATCTTCTAAAGAGCCTGCCATAGTAATTCTCTCAAAACAAAATATAGAGTCAGGTCATTTGAAAAATTCCATTCGAGCCGATTCTTTTTCTCAATGTTACAAATGTACGACTTGTACCAATTCTTGTCCAATTGTCGGAATTTCAGAAAATTACAATGCTATAGGGATGGCACCGCATCAAATTATGCATGCCTTATCTTTGGGATTAACAGATATGGTAATGAATACCAGTATGATCTGGGATTGTTTAACCTGTTATCAATGTCAGGAAAATTGCCCCCAGGGTGTTCAAATTACAGATATTTTTTATGAAATCAAAAACATGGTATATGAAAAGGAATACAGATGATGAAGTATGCATTATTTTCAGGATGTAAAAGTTCCTTTTATCTTCCCCAATATCGAACTTCTGCAAAGGCTGTTTTGTCTTCCTTTGGAATTGAATTAAAGGAATTGGAATTTAATTGTTGTGGTTATCCCGTGCGCAATGAAAGTTTTGCCTCATTTTTAATCCTGGCTGCAAAAAATTTAGCGATTGCCGAACAGCAAGGGTTGCCAATCCTTACATTGTGCAAATGTTGTTTCGGTGCCTTGAAACATGCTGACCACTATTTAAAAAATGACCCCCATAAAAAGGAAATGATAGTAAATTTATTAAAAGAGGAAGGGTTAAGTTTTAACGGAACAACTAAAATCCATCACATTTTAACGGTGTTAGCCATGGATATAGGATATTCGGCCATTGAAAAACAGATAAGGAAAAAATTCAGTGGGTTGAAAATTGCTCCACATTATGGTTGCCATGCACTGCGGCCATCAAATATTACCCAGTTTGATGTTCCCCTGGCGCCCACAATTTTTGAAAAAATCATCCGATTGACCGGAGCAGAACCCGTTGATTGGTCAAAACGTCTGGAGTGTTGCGGAAATCCTTTATGGGAAAAAAATAATCAACTTTCCCTTGATATCCTGCAGCAGAAAATTGATAGTGCCAGGCAAGCAAGCGCAAACATGATATGTACGGCCTGTAATTATTGTCAGTTCCAGTTTGATGAAATTCAGAAAAATTCATTGGAACAGGCATCAGCAGAACAATTCCCCTCAATTCTTATTTCCCAGTTATTGGGTTTAAGCATGGGGCTGTCTGAAAAAGAGCTGAATATTGAAGCCAATCATATAGATCTTTCTGAAATCAGAAATTTCTTATAGCCATTATTAACCGATTGTTTTTAAAGGTAAGCAGTGTTATTATTGCCCTTAGTATAGTTTCGACTATTTAGCAATATATATTTTAAATGATAATTTAAGCTTCGGCTGAGAGTTAAATCCAAGGCTTATGGAAAACAAAAAGGATGAACAAATGACTCTTCAAACTAAATTTTCCAAAGGGGACTTTGTTGTACTTGCTGAAATGAACACCCCCAAGGGAATTGATATATCCGATCTTGTGACAAATGCAAGACATCTTAAATCCCGCATAGATGCTGTGGTAATTCCGGACATGGATAATGGTATCATGCACATGAGTGCTCTTGCCGGTGGTGCCATCATCCGGCAGCAGGGGCTTGCACCAATGATTCACATTTATGGCCGGGATCGCAACAGGATGGCCATACAGGGAGATATGCTGGCAGCCCATGTTCTTGGAATTCACAATCTTCTGGTTGTGCAGGGTGAACCTATCGCTCAGGGTGACCATCAGAATGCCAAACCCGTTGATGATCTCACTGAGTTGGACTTACTGGTCATGGTAAATTCTCTTTTGAAAGGCATGGATCTTGCCGGTTTTGAATTAAAAGGGAAACCGGAATTTTTCACAGGGTGCCAGGTTCAACCCATCCGGGATGATGGTCATCTTGAAGAAGAGTTGATCGCAGCTAAAGCAAAAGTAGAAGCAGGCGCACAATATATAATGGTTCCGCCTGTTTTTGATATTGACTACTATACTCAAATCCTAAATAAATTCAAATCATTGAATGTACCGGTTATTGCCACGGTTTTTATGTTGAAAAATGTGGGTATGGCCCGTTACATTTCCATTAATGACCCTGGCTCAAAATTATCTGAGACATTGATCAGCCGGATTCGGAAAGCAAAAGACCGGGAAACCGAATGTATCCGTATTGCCGGAGAAATGATCAAAGCGCTCAAAAAAGATGCTGCGGGGATAAAAATTTCTGCTTCGGGTTGGGAAGACCGTCTACCGGCAATTCTTGACTGTGCAGGGCTCTAACATAAACTCATCCATTTTTTTATCTGTGTAAACAAAGATTAATGGATATCCACAAATAAAAACAGGTTACAAATGCAAAAGCTTAAAGATATTCAAAATAATAAGTCAAATGGCAGAAGCGTGCTTGTTATCGGTGGTGGTGTCGGAGGAATACGTGCTGCTCTGGATTTGGCTGAATCGTGTCGAAATGTCATACTCATTGATAAATCATATTCCATTGGCGGGTTGATGACCCAGCTGGATCGAACTTTTCCAACCAATAATTGTGATTTATGTACGATATCTCCCCATTTATCCGAAAATACAAGACAGATCCATCTGGATCTGCAACCCATGACCCAACTTGAGGAATTAACAGGTGAGGCCGGTAATTTTATGGCCACACTGGTTACTGAACCAAGACATATTGATATGGACAAATGCACGGCATGCGGAGAGTGCTATAAACATTTTCCCGAGGCGGTTCGATTTACCCCAGGACTTGATCCCCGGGCTCCTACCTGCATGCGGTATCCCCAGGCAACCCCCTATGCCTTTTCCATTGATATAAAAAAAACAACCGATATAAAAGCATTGCAAAATGTCTGCAAGGCAGATGCAATTATTCCCGATGACACTAAAAAGAAAGCAATGGTTGAAGTGGCATCTGTTGTGTTAAGCATTGGGGCCGAATTGTTTGATCCTGCGGTATTGGATAATTTTGGCGGGGGACGATTTGATAATGTCGTGACGGGTTTGGAATATGAACGGATCATGTCAGCTTCCGGCCCTTTCCAGGGCGGTCTTGTAAGGGTATCCGATAAAAAACGCCCTAAAAAAGTAGCATGGATTCAATGTGTCGGATCAAGAGGAATTAATAAGGCTGATGTGCCTTATTGTTCCGGGGTTTGCTGTATGTACGCATTGAAAGAAGCCATGATCACAAAAGAACGCTTTGCCGAAAGCATTGAAGCCACAATTTTCTATATGGATATGCGGACCTATGGCAAGGATTATGAACTCTACTTTAACCGGGCGAAAAACGATTATGGCATCCGGATGATTAGAAGCCGTCCCAATTCCATTTTTGAAGACGGCAAAACCAAAAATCTTTCCATTACCTATGCCCTGTTGGAAGAGGCGCATCAAAAAACCGAAGAATTTGATATGGTTGTGCTCTCAACTGGCTTCAGGGTTCCTGAAACAACCCTGGATCTTGCCGCGCGGCTGGGTATTGAATTAAACCGCCATAATTTTGTAAAAACAGATCATTTTAATCCGGTGAAGACCTCAAAACCCGGTGTGTATGTCTGCGGTGTGGTTGAAAGTCCGAAAGATATCCCTGAAACAATGGTTCAGGCAAGCGCTGCTGCCAGTATGGCGGCCTCTGATCTTCCTTGTGTGATGGATGTCAGTGAGGCTGAAGACGCATTTATGCCGGAACGGGATGTTTCAGGGCAGGCACCCAGAATCGGTGTTTTTATCTGTGACTGCGGATTGGATATCGGGGGTATAGTCGATGTTGGCAAGATGGTGGCATTTACCGGAACAAAGGCCGATGTTGTTGTGTCCCAGGCAGTTGGATATGGCTGCAGCAGTGATTCCATGAGTGTGATTGAAGCATCTATTAAAACAAACAATTTAAACCGGGTTGTAATTGGCGGCTGTTCACCCAGAACACATGAGACCAAATTTCAGGATCTGATGCGCCGAGCGGGATTAAATAAATACCTGGTGGAAATCGTCAATTTAAGAGACCAGAATACCTGGGCTCATATGGGGCAGCCCAAAGAAGCCCTAGACAAAGCGTTTAAACTTCTTAACATCGGCATCAGCGGTGTTAGAAAAAGTCGCCCACTTATGGATCAGACGCTTCCCATGAACCAGAATGCATTGGTTGTGGGTGGCGGAGTCACTGGAATGACGGCCGCACTTCAACTGGCAAACCAGGGAATTAAAGTCTACCTTGTGGAAAGAGCCCCGGTTCTGGGTGGGTTGGCAAAGTCCATCCGAAAAACAATAGAAGGGGATGATGTGGGGCCATTCATGGCTCAATTGATGGATGATGTGTCAGCCCATGAAAATGTTCAGGTATTGACAAGGTCCATCATCGTTGATCATTCCGGGGTTCCTGGACGGTTTCAAACCGGTATCCAGACTGGTCCGAGAATGAACTATATGCAGCTGAATCACGGGGTGACCATCTTTGCCACAGGCGCCCTGGCAAACCGTCCCGATGTCTATGGTCTTGGAACCCATGCCAATATTGGAACCCAGCTTGAACTGGATGCACTAATTGAAGATGAATCTGAAAAAATAAAGGCCATGAATAATGTGGTCATGATCCAGTGTGTCGGTTCAAGAGAACCGGACAACCCCAATTGTTCAAGAATCTGCTGTCAGGCAGCCATAAAGAACGCCTTGCGCATTAAAACCATTAATCCTGAGGCAAAGATTTATATTTTATACAGGGATATTCGTACCTATGGGTTTCAGGAAGATTATTATCGGGAAGCCAGAACCCTGGATGTAAAATTCATAAGATTTGCCCTGGACAACAAACCCGAGATCCGGGTTGAAAATGACCAGGTGTCTGTTTTTGTGGATGATGTTATCCTTGGCAGAAAAATTCAGATCGAAACAGATTATCTGGCCCTTAGCACCGGGATGATAGCTGATGATGAAACCACGGAAGATCTGGCCATGATGTTTCATCTGCCCAGAACTTTGGATCACTATTTTCTTGAGGATCATGTGAAACTTCGACCCGTTGACATGTCTGTCAGAGGGATTTTCATCGCCGGGACAACGCATTCGCCTAAAACAATCCGGGAGAGTATTACCCAGGCCTATGCAGCAGCAGGGAGGGCACAAACCATGCTCGCCAAGAAGGAAATCAACTTGGGGGCTGCGATTGCCAAGATAGACGGCTCTAAATGTGCTGCCTGCCTGATCTGTGTTCGTGCCTGTCCTTTCAGTATTCCCTTTATTAATGAGGACGGCTATTCACAGATTGATCCTGCAAAATGCCAGGGATGTGGAGTTTGTGCTGCAGACTGCCCGGCAAAGGCCATCCAGCTGCTGGCCTACGAAGATGATCAGATTCTGGCTAAACTAGACGGCTTGTTTGGAGGGTTGAATTAATGGAAAATTTTGAACCGGAAATTGTTGCATTCTGCTGTCATTATTGTGCCTATACTGCTGCTGATATGGCGGGCAGCAAAAGGATATCCTATCCTGCAAACGTAAAAATCATCCGGGTGCCATGTACGGGAAAAGTGGATGCTATTCATATTATGAAAGCTTTTGAAAAAGGGGCTGATGGCGTTTATGTGGCAGGATGTCTTGAAGGGGACTGCCATTTTAAAAATGGTAATACCCGGGCCAGGTACAGGGTGGAACACGTCCAAAAGATTCTGGAGGATCTTGGCTGGGAAAAAGAACGACTGGCAATGATCAATATGTCGGCAGGAATGGGTGAACGATTTGCCAGTACCGCGTTTGAATTTACAGAAAAAATTAAAGATTTGGGACCCAGTCCCATTAAAACAACCAATACAGATAAGCATCATAAGGCAATTAGCTGATGATAAAATCTTTGGAGAAGAGAATATGATAACTGCAGAGCAAAAACCGTTAAATGAAATTATAGACTATATTTCATCCTATGACCGGATTCTTCTGGTGGGCTGTAATGAATGTGTGACCGTATGTGCAGCTGGTGGAAGAAAAGAGGTCGGCCTTCTGGCATCTGCTATTAACCTGAATTGTTTGAAACAGGGCAGGACGGTTGATATTAAAGAAATTACACTTGAAAGGCAATGCGATCCTGAATATGTAGAGGAACTTGTGTCTGAAATTGACAGGGCAGATGCCATCCTTTCCATGGCATGCGGCTGCGGTGTACAGACCATTGCAGAAAGGTATAAGGAAAAACCAGTGTTTCCTGCCGTAAACACAAAATTTATGGGGGCGTCAGAATCTCAGGGAATCTGGGTGGAAAGGTGCCAGGGGTGCGGTGACTGCCTGCTGGGAATCACCGGCGGTATCTGCCCTGTGGCAAGATGCTCCAAACATCTGCTCAACGGTCCCTGTGGCGGGACATCCAACAGCATGTGTGAAATTGCCCCGGATGTTGATTGTGCCTGGTGTTTGATCTGGGAAAGATTAAAGGCCCTTGGAATGGAAAAGCGGTATGAAGAAATTATGGAAGCAAAAGACTTCCGACCGGCTGGCGGCGGCGGACCCAGAAAAATAGTTAGAAAGGATTTGTCATTATGAAAACTGAAAGCAGACTGGAAAAGATATTGGCATCTGGAGCCCTTGCCGTGACCTCTGAAGTCGGTCCTCCCCGGGGTGCACTTCCGGAAAAGGTAAGGCAAAAGGCCAGTCTTATAAAAGATCATGTCGATGCTATCAATGTAACAGACAATCAGACCGCCATGGTGAGAATGTCCAGTTGGGCAGCCGGTGTGATTATCAAACAGATGGGGCTTGATCCCATTTTGCAGATGGTCACAAGGGACAGAAATCGCCTGGCCATGCAAAGCGATATTATTGGTGCCTATTCCCTGGGTATTAATACCATGATGTGCCTGTCGGGCGATCATGTGAAATTCGGTGATCATCCCATGGCCAAAGGGGTATTTGATCTGGATTCCATTCAATTGGTTCAGACGGTTAAAAAAATGAGGGATGAAGGCAAATTCCAGGGTGGCGCAGACATTAATACGCCGCCGAAAATGTTTATCGGTGCTGCAGCAAATCCATTTGCCGATCCTTTTGAGCTAAGGGTCATGCGTCTTGCTAAAAAAATAAAAGCAGGTGCGGATTTTATCCAGACCCAGTGCATTTTCAATCTGGATAAGTTTGAAAAATATATGGAAATGATGTGTGACAGAGGTCTTGATGAACAGGTGCATCTCTTAGCAGGAATAACCCCAATGAAATCAGCCGGTATGGCAAGATATATGAAAAACAAAGTGCCGGGCATGGATGTCCCTGATGAGGTTATCAACCGCATGGCCGGAGTTCCCAAGGAAGAACAACCCGAAGAAGGTATAAAAATAGCCATTGAATCCATTGAAAGGTTAAAACAAGTTAAGGGTGTACACGGATTTCATATCATGGCCATTGAATGGGAAGAAAAGGTTCCACAAATTGTAGAAAAAGCAGGATTATTCCCCAGACCTGTGGTATAGGAATAAAAACAAGCCCTTAAGACAATAAAAAGGAGTAATAACAATGAGTGAAAAACATCTTATTTTAGTTGTGGATGATGATCCCGATCTGGTGGAAGCGGTTTCCATGAAATTGGAATCTTTGGAGTATAGAGTTGTCAAGGCTTATGACGGTGAAGAAGCCATGGAAAAAATAAAAGAAGAAAAACCTGCTCTGGTTATCCTTGATGTAATGATGCCAAGGAAAAATGGTTGGGAAGTATGCAATGATATTAAAAAGAGTGATAGCTTGAAGGATATTGTTGTAGTCCTCTTGACGGCCGTGGCGGATTCGGTAAAAACAACCAGTTATACGCATCATGATGGTAAAACCACCCTGGCCGACGATTATGTTCCAAAGCCCATTGATCTTGATAAATTAATGGAAATTATCGGAGACCATTGCAGATAGTATCCCTTGTTGGATTGCAGAATTAACCATTGCGGGAAAGTATTTTTTATCTTTCCCGCAATGGTTATGATATCATACGATATAATTTATCGGACTTTGGGATGGTGAAGAGAATAAAAATAAATGGAATCCGTCTGAATAGAAATTATATTCAGGTGATCCAGGAAGATATTGACAGACAGGATCAGGCTCCTCTTTATCAGACCCTGGAAGCCAGCAGGATTAATATGGTGTTTATGACCTTGAACACCATGGGCGAAAGATCCTTTATTTCAGGAACCATTGTATCAAAAAATTTCTGGCAGATGGTCCATCAGGATGGATACCGGGAAAATCATCGGAATGTCAGTACCATATCCATCTATCCCCACCATTACAACTTGCGGCTATTGGGTTATCTTTTGTCGCTTCTGGGAAGACATAAATTGTCATTCCGACACATGGCGTCTTCAAATGCCATGCTGACTTTTGTTGTAGACCAGGAAAATTGTGAAGGTTTCCTAGAGATGCTTTCAGCCAGTTTTGATCTGCCCGAATCCCATGTGCCGTTTGAGCAGGATGAAAATGATGAACTGACACAATTTTTAAAAAAAAAATATCCTGAAACCCGTGCAACTTATGTTGAAGAGAAAATAAAAACTTATGGTATTGCATTGGTACCAGATCTGAATCTTGGCTCTTATCTTTTTTCTTTTGACCAGCTGGCCAAAATCAGGCAGGAGATCCCATCCATGGAAGATAAAGAAAATAAGTTTTTTTATACTGCAGCTTATATGAGCTCGCAAGAAAAGATTTGCTTTTTTTTATTGACAGGAAAATCATTGGGGATCGCAGTTCATAAAACTTGTACAGCAGACTTGTTAAGTTTTCACGGACCACATTTTGGTGACAGGCATAGTATTATCAGCAGGGCATTGAATTGTCTTTCCCAAAAATCCATCCCTATATTGCGGGCAGACTGCACTGGAGCCAGTATTGGGATTATCCTGCCTGAAGGTAAGGGAGAAGAGGCAAAACAGGCGTTGATGGATGTGTTTGAAATTCCATAACGCTATCAATGATGGGTGGTAGCATAAAAGCGGAAATTGTTTTGCAAGCGCAAAGAATAAGTTGAGGATAAAATAGTGTGAAAAAAGATTTGGACATATCAGCAGATGAAAGGTATTGGCGTGCCAGGATATTTGATTCCTTGTCATATCCCAGCGTTATTATTTCTCCTGATAAAACCCTGGTGGGTGCTAATAAGAAATTTTATGAAGCATTTAATCTCTCCGTTAAGGAAATTTTTGGAAAAAAATGTTTTAATATGTTTTTATATAAAGATACGCCTTGTCATTCAGATCAGTGTTCCATCTCCAAAGTCATAAAAGATAAAAAGAGTCACAGTTATACGTTAAAACATCATTATCGATGGGAGGAGAGGGTATTTTCTCCAATTTATGATGATAACGGAGATGTGGCTTATATCATTGGCAGTATGAGGGATATTACCCGGACCAAATCCCTTGAAGGTCAGTTGCACGGGGTGCAGGAATTTATCACCCGGGTTATCCACTCCTCTGCAAGTGCAATTGTTGCCGCCGACCGGCAGGGCAATATCAATTTAATGAACTCAGTGGCAAAAGAGCTGTTTGGCGATTATAATGGCGGGGAAGGCAAAATCAAACATACAGAACAATTGTATCCGCCGGGCAAGGCCAAAGAAATCATGAGAATGCTCCGGGATGAAAATATTGGGGGCAAGGGGAAAATTTTGATTCCACGGACCACCATTGTCAATGCACATGGAGAAAATATTGAAGTTGAGATGTCCGCTGCCATTATCTACGATGAAAAGGGTAATGAATCAGCCACAATGGCGATTTATAATGATTTGAAAGATAAGATCAAGGTTGAAAAAGAGCTGAAAATGACCCAGAAACAGCTTGCACAATCTGAAAAAATGGCATCGCTTGGCCAGCTGGCGGCCGGGGTTGCCCATGAAATAAATAATCCGCTGACAGGTGTGCTGTTTTATGCCAGCCTTCTTTTAGAGCGGAGTGATATTGACGAGAGCATGAAGGAAGATCTTGGTTATATTCTTGAAGATGCCAACCGGTGTAAGGAAATTGTTAAAAGTCTTCTGGTATACAGTCGAAGTTCAGGTGCAAAAAAAAATATTGTTCAGCTCAATGATATAGTTCAACAGAGTCTGGCCTTGATCCGGGATCAGCAGAAGTTTAGAAATATAAAAATTGAAAAAAATCTTTCCGATGAAATGATGCTCATTCATGCTGATTCCAGTAAACTTAACCAGGTTTTGATTAATCTTGTGATCAATGCAGCAGATGCCATGGATGGAGAGGGAACCATCACTTTAACCACCTATAAAGAAAAATATTTGGGCAAAATTTTCCTGGAAATAAAAGATACGGGAAAAGGCATTCCCCATGAAAATTTATCAAAAATTTTTGATCCTTTTTTTACAACCAAGGAGGTGGGGAAAAGTACAGGGCTTGGCTTAAGTATTGTTTACGGTCTTATAGAGGAACATGGAGCGAAAATTTCTGTTAAAAAAACAGGTTCACAAGGGACAACCTTTGTTCTTGAATTTCCCATGCATGTTGCCTCGGAAAGCGTACCATTCTTGTGTAATTCATAACCCTTTAAAAAAATGAAAAATTAAACTGAGAAAAGAATAATCATGAATAATAGTAAAGATTCAATAAAAGATAGTGTAAAGGATATTTTTTTTCAGCCACGGGTTCTGGTGGTGGATGATGAAGTGAGAATTCAAAGGGCCTGCCAAAGATTATTGACGGAAGAGGGATGTGATGTTGAGGTGGCGCAAAACGGTATCCAAGGGTTGAAAATGATTGAGGAAAAACATTTTGATATCATTTTGCTGGATTTAATGATGCCGGGGATGTCAGGACTGGATGTCCTGAAGGATGTTAAATCCCGTCATCCTGATACTGTGGTGATCATAATAACAGGGTATGCAACCCTTGAACACTCCATTGAAACAATGAAAAAAGGGGCTTTTGATTTTTTATCAAAACCTTTTTCACCCCAGGAATTAAGGCTTGTTATAAGCAAAGCCATTGAATTTATTCGCACGCTCCAGGACATTGCAACGGAAAAATCCAGAATGAGGGTGATGATTAATACCTTGAATAACGGTGTTTTAACAACAGATAACCAGAAACGGATTGCTCTGGCAAATCCAGCATTCTTAAAAATGATAGGCTGCAGAAAGACATCTGTTATCGGCCATAATGTGTCTGAATTTATAAAGGATGCCAGGTTGCTGGATATGATAGATCAGGCCATTAAGCAGCCTGCAGACACATTTGCAGAGATTACGGATGAGATGACCATGCCTTTTTCAAAAGAAAAAGAGGAGATGATTATTGGCATCAGGTGTATTCCGTTCAGGGATCGTCTTAATAGAAACCTGGGTTCGATTACTGTTCTCAACGATATAACTGCTTTAAAAAAGATCGATCAATTGAAATCAGATTTTGTTTCCATGGTTGCCCATGAAATAAAAAGTCCCTTAAACTCAATTCTAATGCAGTTAAATGTTGTTCTGGACGGCCTGGCAGGTGAATTAACAGAAAAACAAAAAGAGATACTGCAAAAAAGTTCTAATCGCATCAAATCTTTAACCAAACTTTCAACAGAGCTTCTGGATCTTTCCAAGATTGAATCAGGATTAATTAACCAGGACAGAGAAGAATTAAACCTGGTTGAACTCATAAGCGGTCAGATTGCTTTTTATCAGGACAAGGCAGATTCCAAATCCATTCGTCTGACAACAAAAGAGACCAAAAAAGAGATCTGGATGATGGGAAACCGGATAAACATTGAAGAGGTGGTGTCGAATTTAATATCCAATGCTCTAAGGTATAGTCCAAATGGTGGAACCATAACTGCATGGGCTGATGAAAAGAGTGATTGTGCAAAAATTGCAGTCTCAGATACGGGTCTGGGAATACCGCAAAATGATCTGGAGCATATTTTTGATAAATTTTTTCGTGTGAAAAATGAAAAAACACGTAATATTAATGGAACAGGTCTTGGGCTTGCTATAGTAAAAAGTATTGTTGAGGCCCACCACGGCACCATTGAGGTGGAAAGCCAGGTGAATAAGGGCACCTGCTTTTCCACCTATTTTCCAAGATCAGAATATAAAATTTAATTTTATTATTTCTATTCCACAGCCTCTTTCTTTAGAGCCATTTTATTCTCTTAAATATGGCGATAATCATAACAGCTATGACGATCAGGCCAATTGTTACGGCGGAAAAAGCCCATTTGTTTTCCGCACCGGGAATTCCGCTGACATTGATTCCCAGCAGGCCCGTCAAAAGGGTTAAAGGTAAAAATATGGCCGTGATAATGGCAAGGATATACATGGCCTTGTTCATCTGGTTTGAAATCCTGCTTTTGATTTCTTCCTGGGAAATAAGGGCCCTGTCCCTTGCTGATTCAATATCCTGAACAAAACGTGCGGTTCTTTCAGCCACTTCCCTGATGCGTGTCCGGTCAGATTCCGGGATCCAGTCAATCCTATCTGCTATCAGTTTTGAAAGGGCATCCCTTTGAGGGGCAATGTATCGCCTCAAATGAATTGCCGACCTCCGGATATCTGAAATTTTAGTTTGAAGCTCCAATGGATCGGCAGTTTCAATATCCTCTTCCATTTCATCCGTACAATCATCCAGATCCAGAATCACTTCGCTCATCCGGTCCGTTATTCTTTCCAAAAGGGTTGTCAGAAAATCACCTTTTGTTTTTGGTCCGTATCCCGTTAGCAGCAATTCCTTAAGTTCCTGGGACACCAGAACACGTCGATACCGGGTTGTGATAATGAAATTTTCCCCAAAAAGCATTCTGATGGCCACCATGTCCTCAGGATCCTGATCTGGATTGTGGTTAACGGCCCGAAGAATGATCATCATGCCATCGTCTGTCACAACACTTCTGGGCCGTGTGCTCTCATCGGACAGTGCCTCACAGGTGATGGGGTTTAAATTAAAGGTTTTTTCAAGCCAGCCCATGGCATCTTCATGGTTGGAATCCAGATGAATCCAGAGAAGACCATTATCAGGGCGCCAGTTTTGAATATCATCTAATGAGAAGAGCGAACCTTTCCCATTGCCATGAATCAGGCAGGCATGAACCAGGATGTTTTGGTCAATCACAAGATTTCTCCGGGTCTGCTCATAATATGAATATCTCTCTGTGGAAAGGGTATAACCACATGGTGTGCCTTGAAAAGTCTGTCAATTTCAAATCTCAATTTGCTTTCCGCTTCAATAAAATTTTCTATATCTGACCAGAATCTCAATCTAAAATCAAGAGAGCTGTCCCCAAAATTGATGAATTGCACCCTGGGTTTCTGTGGGGCATCATATACCTCCTTTACTGAATCTGCTGCCTGCAGCAGCAGCGTTTTTACAAGGGCCGTATCTGAACCATATGCAACTCCCACTAAAAGATCTCTCCTGATGAAAGGATCTTTATGGCTCCAGTTGGTGACAAGGGCACTTATGAACTCGGAATTGGGGATAATGAGAGATGAATTGGTATAGGTCTGAACCAGTGTTGCTCTGACATTAATTTTTTTTACCTCTCCCCATACACCGCCCACTTCAACCACATCCCCTACCTGTATGGGACGTTCAAAAAGCAGGATCAGACCTGAGACAAAATTGTTGAATATGTTCTGCAGACCAAATCCAAGCCCGATACTCAGCGCCCCGAATACAACTGCCAGGGAGGTGGTATTCAGTCCAAAAACACTCAGACTGATCAGGATGCCCACGGACCAGATCGCATAGGTTGAAATGGTAATGACCGACCCCTTTGCTCCTGTAGAAAGACCGCTCTCTTTAAACACACGGTTGGCAATGATTTTTTCCCACAATTGAATGAAAACATAGGTTAAAAATATAACCAGAATCGAATAGGCAAAGCTTACCATGCTCAATTCAATTTTTCCGATGACATATTTTTTGTGGAATATTTCCCAGAGCCATACAAAAAATGCATCACTTGAACTCCAGGAAAACGCAAGCCCTGTCAGCGCAAACACAATGATAAGAAAATAAAGACCCTTGGATAAAATCCAGTAAAAGGGATATGATATGCAGTAAGGACTTTGGGTATCAGGTTCAATCTTTCCCTTGAAGTTATTGTCAATATCTTTCATTGAATACACAAGCAGTGCACAGACGCAGATAACCACGACAGATACCCCCCAGGAGATATACCACCAGGATGCAAAATGGCTGTAACCTGAAATGTCGGCAAAAAGACCGGCAATAACCACAACCTTTGACCATGCACTCAACAATTTGACACCCAGGGCATTGGATTGATTTTCCATTTTGCGATAGGCCTTCCAGAACAAAAACACAGCAGCAACAAGCACTATCCCTGAAAAAATCCGGATTAATGCCAGCACAATGGTATCAAAGGCGAAAAACCGGTAAGCCATAAGATAAACAAGGGTATACAGCCGGATTCCCCGGACAAATAAATTTTTCCAGCCATATAAGGCGTTAAAGAATAAAGCATCTTTTTCATTGACAATAAGTCGAATGGATTCAGATACGATTTTGGTCATCAGAATTACGATTAAAAAGGTCTTAAAAAATTTAATAAAATCCGGAAAAATAAAATATATCTGGGTTCTTGAAAGTATGGTCGCAAGAAGTATCCAGAAAATAAGAAACAGGGATTTTTCAAGGACGATAA
>CALGRI010000112.1 GCA_937880875.1 uncultured Pseudomonadota bacterium | reverse complement strand
TGTTTCTGAAATTATCTGTGCTGATATCCGGTTTGACGAATTGTCAAAGATTAAAAATTTTACAGATATGAAAAAAATTACCATTGCAAAAATTAATGCCCAGAATAAATCAGAGCTATTGGATCTGTACAAAAAAGTTGATGTGGTAATTGATCTTCTGCCAAAAGAATTCAAGAGTCATGTCAATGAAGTGGCTTTGGAAGCAAAGGTTCCTGTGGTGAATACCAATTATATGTATGACACAAAAAACCTGGATCAAAAAGCAAAAGAGGCTGGAATCACCATCATGCCCGAGTGCGGCCTGGACCCTGGAATAGATCTTGTGATTTATGGGGATGCCAGAAGCCGTTTTGACACCCTGTCCACGATCAATTCCTATTGCGGCGGGTTCCCGGAAAAAAAGGCATGTACCAATCCCTTGAATTACAAGCTGTCCTGGATCTGGCGGGGAGTCTTAAGTTCCACCCTGCGGGACGGCAGGATCATAAGGGAGGGACAGATTATCGATATCCCTGGTGCTATACAGCATGATGAATCCTTTGTCCATGAGATCAATTTCCCTGATCTTGGCACTCTGGAGGCTATTCCCAATGGAGATGCAGTTTTTTTCACCGATCGCATGGGTCTGACCAAGGCAATTGTTAACACAGGCAGGTATTCCCTTCGATGGCCCGGGTGGAGTGCTTTCTGGCGGCCCCTTAAAGAACTTGATTTTTTAAGTGAAAACCCGGTACAAGGTCTTGATGGCAAAGTGTCTCCAATGGATTTCATGGAAAAACATTTAGGACCTCAACTGGTCTACCAGGATGACGAAAAAGATCTTGTCGCCATGATCAACATTTTTGAAGGCAAAAAAGACAATAAAAAAATGCGGCTTACCTCAAGCATGCTCATTGAGAGAGATCTTGAAACAGGGATCATGGCCATGAGCAAGGGAGTTGCTTATACAGCCTGTATTGTGGCAAAAATGATTGTAAAAGGCGAGATAAAAGAAAAAGGAGTATTATCCCCCATCACCCATATCCCGGTGGCACCTTTTATGGAACGTCTGAAAAAAAGGGGAATTGTAATATCGGAAAAAATGGAGGAACTGGCAGGCTGAAAAAAGGATTAACTGCATGAAAACTGAAATATACAAAATTGTACCATAAGAGACTGCGGTTTTCACCGTTTAACAAACAACCTAAACCCGTAAAAAGGAGAAAAACATGATTCAAAAAAAATTAGTTTCAATTGTCCTTGCCATTGTGGTGACGCTGTTCTTAACTGGTATCAGTTTTGCCGGTACCCTGACTGAAATTGTGAAACGAGGAGAACTGCGTGTGGCAGTACAATCTGGTGCCGCACCCTATGCCTTTATTGATAAGAACGGAGTTCATACCGGCTCCATGGTCGATTTCGCCCAGGGAATGGCAGACAGCATGGGTGTTAAACTTAAAGTCCTTGATTTTGACTGGGACGGCCTGATTCCTGCCCTTTTGTCCGGAAAAGCAGACATCCTGGCCGCTGACATGACCCCGACGCTTAAACGTGCCCTTAAAATTACCTTTGCAGATCCCTGGATTTATGTTCAGCCCTGTATTTTTACTAAAACCGGCGCCAGCTATCAGACACTTGAGGATATAAACAAACCCGGAGTCACCGTAGGCGTTCTCTTAGGTTCCACCGGTGAAACCATTGCCAAACAATACCTGACCAATGCCGAGATCAAATCCTATAAAGGCGGCGGCAGGATGGTTGTCCAGGCCTTGCTTGCAGGCCATGTGGATGCCGGAGTCAATGATGACCTTGCAGTTCTCACCGTGCTTCCGGATTTCCCGCCCAACTCCATCCGGCTTCTGGACAAACGCCTGGGCCAGGGTAAGGATCCCCTTGCCTTTGCAGTCAATCATGAATCTGTAAACCTGTGGCAGTGGATCAACCTCTATTTTGGAACCATCCGTTCCAATGGCATTTATGATAAAAATATTGCCTATTGGATGGAAGGCATAGAGTGGAAAAAAGATCATTAACAGAATCGTGTCCATAAAATGTAAATAAAATCAAATCCCGTGTGCACCTGCAGCTTTCCTCTGGGGTGCACACCCCAAACAAATGGATGGCTCTATGCTGGTTGATTTTAATTTCAGAATCATATTTGAGTATCTTCCCCTGTTTTTAACAGGGTTGAAATCCACATTTTTGATTTCCATAATATCCATTGCCCTTGCCCTTGTAACTGGAATAATTGCTTGTGCCTGCAGAATTTCAGGTATTAGAACCCTTCGGTATCCTGCCATAGCCTATATTGAAATTATCCGTTCCACTCCCCTTCTGGTCCAGATCTATTTTCTCTATTTCGGGCTTCCCACCCTGGGCTTAAGAGTCCCTGAGATCCAGACCGGAATCCTGGCTTTGATGCTCAATTCAGGGGCTTATATTGCAGAAATCATCCGGGCAGGAATCACCTCTGTGGATGATGGTCAACTTGAGGCTGGAACGGCCTCAGGCCTTAACTATTTTCAGAGAATGCGGTTTATCATTCTTCCCCAGGCCCTGGGGGTTACCATTCCTCCACTGCTGGGGCAGAACATTGTTCTGGTAAAGGACTCAGCCCTGCTCTCCCTGATATCTGTAATGGAATTGACAAGGTGTGGTCAAACTATGACATCTGAGCGCTTCATGCCTGCAGAAGCTTTTTTTACAGTGGCATTCTTCTATATGTGTATTTATTTCTGCCTCAAGACTCTGGCAGACTGGTCCCAGCGAAAACTGATCTTCAGGGAGGCTTATTAATTATGATGGGATTTTATTTCAGCCGACTTGTGGAGATTTACCCCTTTTTCCTTAAAGGGTTGTGGATGACCAGTAAAATTGCTTTTATAAGCCTTGTGACCTGTACCTTGATTGGATTTGTCCTGGGAATTTTCAGATCCAGCAATAATATTTTTCTAAAACGCATTGTCGGAGTCTATGTTGCCTTTGTACGAGGCACCCCCTTTGTGGTCCAGATTTTTATCATCTTTTTTATCCTGCCGGAATGGGGACTTCAATTGGATGCTTTTCCTGCCGCCCTTCTGGCCATGGCCATCATGGGCTCAGCCTTTATCTGCGAAATTGTGGCCGGTGGAATTAATTCCATCCCAAAAGGCCAGTGGGAGGCGGCAACTTCATCCGGGCTCAACCTGATCCAGCAGCTTCGCCTGGTCATCGTGCCCCAGGCCATGAAAGTAATTTTGCCGCCACTTGTGGGCCAATATGTTTTGTTAATTAAAGATACTTCTGTTGTATCGGTGATCGGGGTCATGGAGTTGACCCGGGTGGGATGGGTGACAGTGGTCAGAATTCCCGAAGGACTTATGGTCTTTTCACTGGTCGGAGCCCTCTATTTTTCAATCTCATATCCTCTGATCCTGCTTTCAAATTATCTGGAACGGAAGATGGCAATCTAATAAAAAAAGGACCAAAATAAAACATGATAGAATTTAAAAATGTGAACAAATGGTTTGGCAAGCTCCATGTGTTGAACAATATCGACTTGAAAATACCAAAGGGTGAGGTGCTGGTAATCTGCGGCCCAAGCGGTTCCGGCAAATCCACCCTGATCAGGTGCATCAACCGGCTTGAAAAAATCCAGAAAGGCGAAATCATTGTCAACAACACCCCTGTGCATGATAAATTATCCAACCTGACCAAACTGCGTGCCCAGATCGGATTTGTGTTCCAGCAATTCCATCTGTATCCCCACATGACGGTCTTGCAGAATGTTATGCTGGCACCGATAAACGTAAAAAAACTTGCCAAATCAGAAGCCGAAAAAATTGCCCAGGAAAAATTGGAACAGGTGGGGCTGACTGAGAAATCAGGTGCCTACCCTGCCCAGCTGTCCGGTGGCCAGCAGCAGCGGGTGGCAATTGCCAGGGGGCTTGCCATGTCCCCGGAAATCATGCTTTTTGACGAGCCCACTTCTGCCCTTGATCCGGAAATGATTGGTGAGGTCCTGGATGTTATGGTTAACCTGGTGTCCGAGGGCATGACCATGTGTGTGGTCACCCATGAAATGGGGTTTGCTAAAAAAGTAGCCCACAGGGTATTGTTCATGGATGATGGGAAGATTGTTGAAACCGGGACACCTGATGATTTTTTTGACAATCCTAAAACCAACCGGGCTGCGGAATTTATCAGTAAAATTCTCACCCATTAAAATAAAATAGGAATTCCCATGAAATTAGATACCCTGCCCAGATTTCATCTGGCCGAGTTCCCAACGCCAATTCAATATCTTGACTTTCTTACAAAAAAATATAAAGGGCCTGCGATCTACATGAAGCGGGATGATCTTACCTCCCTGGGCATGGGGGGAAATAAAACCCGGAAACTGGAATTTCTCATTGGAGAAGCATTAGAACAGCAGAAAGACACTCTGGTCACTGCCGGGGGGATACAGTCCAATCATTGCCGTTTGACTGCTGCTGCTGCAAGAAAAGCAGGTCTTGACTGCCATCTGGTGTTAAACGGTACTGAGCCTGAAGTTCCCAATGGCAATCTTTTACTGGATAAAATTTTTGGTGCCACAATTCATTTTTGCGACAGAAAACAGAGAGATGAAAGACTGTTCCAGGTGGCGGATGAATTGGCCAAATCCGGGAAAAAACCTTATGTAATCCCTGTGGGTGGTTCAAACAGCACAGGTTCCGTTGGCTATGTTAATGCAATGATAGAAGTTAGCAGCCAGATGGATGATATGGGTATCACACCAGATGCCATTGTATTTGCAACCAGTTCCGGAGGTACCCAGGCAGGATTGGCTTTGGGAGCAAAAATCACTGGATTCACTGGCGAGGTACTGGGAATAAGCATTGATCAGATTAAGACTGGTTCTGATCCTTTTCCTCCTGTCCTGACAAAAATTGCCAATGCCACTGCTGAAAGGATCGGATCCGAGATCCAGTTAACAGAATCTGATTTTTCTTTAAATTGTGACTACCTGGGGGCTGGATATGCCATGCCCGGGGATCTGGAATTCAATGCGATCAAAGATCTCGCACATCATGAAGGAATCCTTTTGGGACCAGTGTACACGGCCCGGGCCATGGGCGGTTTTATAGACCTTATTCAAAAAGGCTATTTTACAAAAGACCAGACCGTGTTGTTCTGGCATACCGGCGGCACACCTGAGTTATTTGCCTGGGCAGAGCAGTGCAGCGAAAAAATATAATTCTTATACATCAGAACCTT
>CALGRI010000111.1 GCA_937880875.1 uncultured Pseudomonadota bacterium | reverse complement strand
AATTCTTTATCATCTTGTGTCATGTCAGTTCTCCTTTTGGAGCTGAGTATATCAGATTTTAGTTAACTGACACAGAATTTTGAACGCCCTCTATTATATCGTTTAATATGGAATAATGGCTTATGACAATGGTTTTAGTTCATATATTTGAATGCCAGATGACAGACTTTTGCTCTTCCCAGCCACAATATATAGTGCCAGGTTTTAATTAAAAAACAAGAAGAATGCTCCTGCTATTCTACAAATTTTGAAAATCTTTAACTGGAATGACTATAGCCATTATTCCTTTTTCTGTTCCTCTTGTTTCATTTCTATATACCAATCTTCTTTGCCATAAAGTTCATCTGAACATTCAGGACATATACCGTGACTAAATTGTGCTTCTGAATGTTTTTGGATATATCCTTCTATCTGGTTCCAATATCCTTTATCATCTCGGATCTTTTTACAGGATGCACAAATGGGAAGTAGACCAGTTAATTGTTTGACCTCCTTTAAAGCCTCTTGCAAACTACTGGTTCTTTCCTCAATTTTTTTCTCTAATGATTCGTATGAATCTTTTAATTTATTTGATGCGTCATTGATAGAAATTACTACTTGATCTAATTCATCCTCCGAATGCTGAGCATCTCTATCTAATCTCAAGTAGCCAGAGCTCTTTCCAACTTCGTAACCTTTTAGATATTTATCAATAGACGAAAGATGTTTGATTACAAAAAAATGAAACAGAAAATATATGAAAATGGCAACAATGAATGTTTTTATGCTTTGAGATATTAGTATGATAATAAGCCTGTTAATTAATCGGGAATACACGTTGCTCATACTCGCAACTATTTTTAAATTTCCGATATCACGCTTGGTGTTCTCGCTAATATAAACAATTGGCAAATTCCTCTCTAAAGAGTACTTGGAATGCTTTTGTCCAATAGAGATAAATACTTTTCCTTCTCCGGACAATTCAAGGTTTTCAATGTCTTTGAGATTAGAAATCCCCTCAAGATGTAATTTCAACGCCTTCTCATTAAAAAACCATAACGCTTCAGCAATTTGTTTTGAAAAGCTTTCTTCTATCCTAAGAAATTGTTCATCAATACTATTGATATCTCTTTGATATTCAATACTAAGTTGTATTGAGGTGATAACCAAAGTCACCAATCCACTGAACATAAGTATGTAGACTAAAAGTCGGTTAGCGATCTTATTTTTAGTGAAAGGAATTAGCACTTACTTCTGTTCCCAAATAAATGCATCATAGTATTTTTTTATTAATAATAACTCATTTTCATTGGTGTGACCTATTTCAGTAATCTTTCGATATTCTTCAGTCGGCTTAATCTTCTCCAGCGCGGCATTCCATTTTTCAATTACCTTTCTACCCCATTCATTTTTTGTGCAATTCATGTAAACATATGAAAACGGGTCCATTTCAGTTATTGGGATACTGACTAAAGAACCCAAAGCATCATTTTTCTTTTGATAATATGTGGCAACTATTGGATATTCTATTGTGTAATCAATTCGTCCCATAATAACCATCTTGACTAAAGATTCAGCACTTTCAGAAACACGAGTAAGACTAGATCCACCCTCATGATCTTTCATTATGGAATCTACTTTATTTGTAAAGGATCTATTTTTTTCGGCATAGCCTTTAAGCTTATCCTGTTCGAGCAGCTGAATTATTGAATAGGATTCTGGATTGCCTAAAAGTTGCGCTGTCTCTTTTTTCATAATGATTGCATTGGGTAAAACGAATGTATGAGGCGCCGAATAATATACGATTTTTTCTCTTTTACCGCTTTTCAAACCAAACGTATAACAAAGATTTTTATTGTTTTCCACTTCATGCCAGAATCTTGCCCAGTTCATTCGTTCAGTCACATTCTCATATTCAGTAAGATTCTTTTGTGCTGTCTCAAGAATATAGTTGAATCTACCAGTGCCTTTGTCCTCACCGTCGATAATCATCCAGGGAGGCCAGTCTAACACCATCCAGGTGATTTTCTCTTTTGCGTATGAGAGATTAAAACAAAAAAACACTGTGATTAAGGTTATTAGTAACGATTTCACCATTGATCCTTTTACTTCATATCTGACTTTTTCAGTTTATTTTTTGTCCAGCACTTCACGTATTTTATGAGCAAGATCCTTCATTATAATCGGCTTCCATAGGAAACCCTTAATGCCCAGAGAGGCCGCCCTCTCTTCAGACATGGTTTCACTGAACCCTGTGCAAAGCAATATAGAAATACCAGGGCGTATTTTAATCAGCTCAGCCGATAATTTATCTCCAGGCATACTTGGCATTTGCATATCAGTGATGATCAAGTCAAATTTATCAGGATTTGCACGGAAAGCTTCAAGGGCTTCAAGGCTGCTGGTACGTGAAGTGACCTGATACCCCAAACGCTCCAGCATCCGTTTTTCCATTGCAAGGATCGCTTCTTCATCATCCACAAGGAGGATCTGTTCAGTGCCGCCCAGAATTGGTGCTTTTGAGTTGGTTACCTGTTCTTCAGAAAGACTCTTTTCCACGGGCAGATAAACATGAAATTGTGTCCCTTTTCCAGGTTCGCTATATACATGGATCGCGCCCCCCATAGCCGTAACGATACCATGCACTACTGAAAGCCCCATTCCAGTGCCCTTGCCTATTGCTTTGGTGGTAAAAAACGGATCAAAGATTTTATCTGTTAAGTTTTTATCCATGCCCACTCCGGTATCAGCCACTGTCAGACAAGCATAAACTCCAGGTGCCATATCAGGAATGATTATGTCGTACTCACCTAATTCGACTGCTTTGAGGCTTACTTTCAGTCCCCCGCCTGTTTCTTCCATGGCATGGTAGGCATTGGTTGCAAGATTCATTACAATCTGATGGATTTGTGTGGGATCAGCTTTAATCACACCACAGTCAGGATGGATATCCTGTTTAATTTCGATGGTTGTAGGGATTGTAGATCTAATAAGTTTTAATGCTTCCTTGACAACAGGTTGCATTTTCATCAGCATCAATTCACTGCTACCTTGACGGGAGAATGTGAGGATCTGTTTTACCAGGCTCTTGGCTCTTAAGGCACTGGTATAAATCTGGTTAAGACTATCCCAGGATGGACTGTCTTCAGGGGTATCCTCTAACAGCATCTCTGCATAACCTAAAACAGGAAAAAGAATATTATTAAAATCATGGGCAATGCCGCCGGCAAGTGTACCAATGGATTCCATCTTCTGGGATTGCTGGATCTGGGATTCCATTTTTTTGAATTCAGTGAAATCTCGAAAAATTGTTAATTTTGAAACTGATTCATCTGTGTGAAATATGGGTGAGTCAGAGATATGGTAGGTTTTGTTGTCTTTTGGACTGAGTATTTCATAATTAATATGTTCACCTTTTATAACTTTTTCATGGACACACCAGGGGCATTTTTTATCAAGGGAATGTATCACCTTGTGGCATGATTCGCCTGTGGCATCATAACCTGTCCTTTTAATCATGGCCGGGTTCATGTACTCAATATAAAATTCAGATGAACAGATATATATCGCATCCTCCATAGCCCCCATCATTGAACGGTATTTTTTTTCGCTTTGCCGCAGCGATTCTTCAGCCTTTTTGAGCTCTGTGATATCATTTACTAAAGATGCCATGCCTGTAACCTTGCCATCAATACCTTCTATAGCGGTGTTGTACCAATCACAGAAGATTCGCTTGCCGTCTTTGGTTATGTTTTCATTTGTGCTGCGAGTGCCTCCTTTTTCAGACAACAAATCCATGAAAACACCATTCACCAATTCTTTCATATCTTCAGGAAGAATAAGTTCGGTGGCATGTTTGCCTATGGCCTCCTCTTTAGTATAGCCGAATATGTTTTCAGCTGCAGGGTTCCAATCAATAATTTTGAAATTCAAGTCCCAGGCAAGTGCTCCAACCGGTGTGCTTTTAAGGTGACTGCTAAGCCTGTGCTCACTCTCTTGTAATTCAAAAGTTCGTCGCCGCACCTGTATTCTGGATACAATTCCAACGCTTACAAGAAAAAGGATTACTCCACAACCAATTAAAACCCCTGTTTTTATCCATTCAGGAATAATCTCGATAAAAGTTTCCGCTTGTTTACTGCCAATATATTTTTCTAAAGCTTGATAGTAAATGGAGTTTTTGTCTTCCTTCAGGCGCTTCATATGGCCATCTATTTTTTTGATAAGAAATGAGGTCAGATCAGTATTTTTTGTAAAGGCAAACTGCAACCGTGCGGGTTGAAAAATGATAGGCGTTTTTTCAACGGCATATTCATCTTCATGCTGGCTGCCAAACTCCTTGTTGGTAACACCCGCATCAATTGTTCTTTTTTCCAATGCTTCAAAGACCTGCTCGTAACTCTCCATCTCCAGGAAAGTGACCTCAAGGTTAAAGCTATGGGCTATTTCTCTGATCCCTTTTGGTCCTTCCAGATTTACGCTGCCTTTTAAACCAGCGACGGTTTTGCCGTCCAAATCGAGTATATACTCAATTTTAGAATCTCGGGGCACATATAGCTGGGACCAGCTTTGCAGCACCATTACCTCTGAAAAATCATATTTTCGGCTTCTTGGCTCTGTCCATCCGGTATCCGGCATGATGTCAATTTGACCGTTTTCTAATCTTTCAAGACCCTGATGCCATGTCCCTGCCACCCACTGGATTTCCCAGCCTTCTTCTGCTGCGATATGTTTAAGAAGGGCAGGCCAGAAGCCTGAAACAGATCCATTCTCATCTGTATAGATCTTGGGGGCATTTTCATAGCATCCGACTCTAATGACAGGGATATGGTCATCACCGACAGCAATGGAAAAAGTAAATGCGAAAAATAAAATCAGGACCAAAAAACATAAGAAATAGTTTTTCATTTTCTAAAATTCATGAGACTTGCATAATACATGGATTCACACATAGAATATTAAGCCATACATATTAAGATTAACTTAATCCTCGGAGAGGTATTCTTGCCATAGTCTACACATTCCCCAAACTATAAAATCCCCAGAACACATCTGGTATTCTGGTAAATCTTAATAAAAATCACAATAATATATGTTGAGGTATAAAGTAAATAAATTTTCAAAAAAAAATTCTACTATATGGGAAATGAAATTATCAAATCAATCAAGATTTCATTAAAGCATATTGGAGATACACTTGCCAGCAATTCAAACCTTCTAAAAATATTTTTCAAAATCT
>CALGRI010000110.1 GCA_937880875.1 uncultured Pseudomonadota bacterium | reverse complement strand
ACGTAAGGTTTCCTTCTAAATCGAGCAATTTGATACAATCAGGACTGCTTTCAATGATTGTCTTTTTTGAGTGATTCACTCGCCCGCAGCGCCTCCTCAACCCGCTTGCTCTCGGTGATATCACTAACTGCCACCCAGATATTCCTTAAATCTTGTTCCTTGTTTTTTATGACGACACATTCTAATCGGGCACAAAACGCATCCTCGCCCTTTTTCACCAGACGTAGTTCACAGGACTGGGATACTTCTGTTTCCAGGAGCTGCGTCCGGTGTTTATAGAAAATATCCTGGTCCTCTTTCAGAACAAGACGGGAAAAAGGTTTTCCTATCAAGGAACTCCGCGTCTCTTCCAACATGGAGGCAAGGGTGAGATTGGCCTCATCGATGATCCCCTTTTCAGTCACCGTAAAATAGCCAATGGGTGCAAAATCATAAAGATGAGAATACCTATCACGAGATTTTTCAAGTTCTCCATGTATGCGGCGGAGCTCGTCATTTTGCATTTTTAACTCGACCTGATGAACCTGAAGTTCGTGTAATTGGTTTGCCATATTTTCAGATGACATTTCGGAAAGCAATTCAGTTTTGCCGCCGTCCATAGCAAGCTTTTTTTCTGCAAGCTCTCTGAGTTCAGAACCACTGAGCGTCTCTTTTTTTCTTTCCATCATTTCCTCACTTATTCTTTGTTCAACCATGCAAAATCCCGTTCCGTTAATGCAATTTCAACAGGCTGGCCTCTTTCATCCTTTAAAGCAGTTATGCTTACCCAGACATCCAGAATTTTTCCAGTACTTGTCTTCCTCTGGGTTCTAAATGATATTACAGGAACTTTCTTTTTTAATTTTTCAACAATGGATTTTAACTCGTTTTGTTTATCATCTTGTTTAGCATCCGGGAGAAATTTATTAAAATTCATTTTTAATGCCTCGAATTCAGTCCAGCCGTACATTTGCTGGGCCCCTTTGTTCCAGGCCAGGATATTGCCTTCCATATCCAGAACACTGACAGCATCATTGGAGTCTTCAAGAACCGTTGCCAACCTCCTTAATTTATCTGCCTGTTTGATCTTCTGCACATCAAAAAAGGTCATGACCACACCATCAATTATATTTGAGGTTGTCCGGTATGGAATAATCTTTAATGAATACCAGATATCATCTTGTGACAGAATGTCCAATGCCACAGTATTCAGATCTTTGAGGACATTTTTGGCCAGGACGATAAGATCGACATCCTTAAAACAGGTTTTAAGGTCATTGAGTGGTCTGCCGATATCGGTCGGAATCAACTTGATGAACCCTGCGGCTGCTGGAGTATAGCTTTTTATGCGCAGGTCGGTATCAATAAATATTGTAGCGATTTCAGTGGCGGCCAATAAGTTTTGCATATCATCACTGGCCTTGGCGTATTCATCTACTTTATTTTGCAGCTCTGAATTCACTGTGGCAAGTTCCTCATTAGTGGATTGAAGCTCTTCCTTGGATGTCTCTAATTCTTCGTTGGTGCTCTGCATTTCTTCGTTGACCGATTGCATCTCTTCATTGGTTGACTTGAGTTCCTCATTGGATGTTTCCAGTTCCTCAATGGTTGCCTGGAGATATTCCCGGGTGGATTGCAGCTCCTGCTCAAGGCTTTTCAGGGCGATATTCTGTCGTTTGGTTTTAACACCCCCGGCCTTTTTTTCAACGGATGCCTCTGTATGGGGTATATCCTCAAATGTAACGAGCATCAAACCCGAAGGCATCTGTTTGCCTGTGAAAGGTCTGACCGATATATTGATAACACAAAAGGTGCCATTATATCTGACCCGCACCCCTTTGCAGAACATGTTCTTTTTTCCCCGCACGGATTTATGAATGGTTACGGATAGTTTGTTTTTGAGATCTTCGCGGGCCATGTCTATCAAGTTAAACTCAGGTTTTCCCGTGGGAGGTGTCAGGTATCTGTCTGTTTTACCCACAAAATGCAGAATTTCATGTTTGTCATTGATCAGGACTCCAGCCGGGACATAGGCATCAAGAAGCGTTCTTTCAATCTCGGCCTGAATATCTATCTTACCGGGCAGGACTTCTTTTTCAGCGGTTATGATATTTGTCCGGGCAGGATCATAAATTTTATCAAAATAATCCTTTTCTCTGCCCGAAAGAGATGTTTTGCGCAAAAAGATCTTCCATTTGGAAGTGATCGGCCCGAAAAGATCTGTATGCCCCCCGATACTCTCGGATGTGCCCAAAAACAAAATTCCGCCCGGATTTAACGTATAATGAAACAGGGGGATGATTTTTTTTTGCAGGACATTTTCCATATAGATCATTAAGTTCCGGCAACTCACCATGTCCAGCTTGGAAAACGGCGGGTCTTTAATAACATTTTGAATTGAAAAAACGATCATTTCCCGGATCTGCTTTTTAACATGTAAACCATCGGGTTTTTTTGTAAAAAATTGATTTAACCGTTCCGATGGAATATCCACGCCGATATTCTCCGGATAGATTCCCTGGCGGGCAAAGGCTATGGCATCCGAATCAATATCCGTGGCAAAGATCTGGACATTGAAATAGTTTTTGGCCTTGTCTTTTAATTCAGAAAGGATAATGGCAAGAGAATAGGCTTCTTCACCCGTTGAGCAGGCGGTAACCCAGATACGGATCGTTGCATCAGGCCCCTTTTTTTTCAATAAGTTCGGCAGCACCTCCTGTTCCAGTATTTTATAGGCTTCCGGATCTCTGAAAAAGCTGGTTACCCCTATGACCAGATTTTTAAAGAGCAGGTTTATCTCGGCGGGATTTTTCTGGAGATATAGAACATAATCAGACAACGCTTTTATCTGGTGAACGGCCAGGCGGCGCTCAATTCGACGTGAAATAGTGGTTTGCTTATAATGAGAAAAATCATGTCCCGTTGAGGTGCGGATCAAAGCAAAAATCTTCTGCATCTGGTTTTTAATGGGGGTGTCTGTGAGTTTGATCTGGCTTTGTAACTCAAGATATGGATGCTGCACATACCGGATTAACGTATCCGGCATCTTTTCAACAGGGAGGATAAAATCGATCAGCCCGGTATCAACAGCACTTTTGGGCATACCATCGTATTTTGCCGTATCCGGCTGCTGGACCATGGCCATGCCGCCTTCGCCTTTGATCGCTTTAATTCCCAGGGTTCCGTCCGATGCTGTTCCCGACAGGATGATACCAATGGCTTTTTCACCCTGGTCTTCTGACAGCGATCTGAAAAAGAAATCAACGGGCATGTTAATGGTGCCGCTTTTTATTGGTTCCAGCAGATGAAGGCTGCGATTGAATACGGCAACATTCTTGCCCGGGGGATTAAGGTAGACATGATTGGCCAAAAGCTTGGTACCATCCTCAATTTCCCGGACAACCATACTGGTCTGTTTTTCCAGCAGCGATGCCATTATACTTTTATGGCTCGGACTTAAATGCTGGATAATCACAAATGCAATATTGCTGTCAGGCGGCATAATGGAAAAAAACACATTGAGGGTTTCTAATCCACCAGCTGAGGCACCGATACCGACGATGGGGAAGCTGATACTTTTTTTTAAATCTTTTTCCTGTTTACCCGTTTCTAAATTCTTTTTGTTATCGGCTGGCCCATTTTTCTTTTTTGCTGACATGGTTGTTCCCTTTATGTTTGAGTGAACTTCCCTAATGCTTCACAATTCAAATGTTATTTTTAAGCTTAGTTGAACCAAAGAGCCTGATAGTCTAAAAAAATCCCAACCCAAACCATAATACTGCAAAAAATATTCTAATGCAAACAAATCGTCAGCCAGGTTGAAATCGAATTATTCGCAATTATAGATGGTATCATCAATCACGAGCAAAAAATGAAAAAGGGTAATCACTTCCAGAAGATATATTCAGGGTTCAAAAACTGGACAGCAGCGGCTATATAAAAGTGTAGCCCTCATTTTTTACAAATTCTTCCCGGCACAAT
>CALGRI010000109.1 GCA_937880875.1 uncultured Pseudomonadota bacterium | reverse complement strand
GTTAAAAAATTAATGCCCCTGTTGCCAAAAATAAAACAGCTTCTGTTACCTCAGTCATGGCTCCCAGCATATCTCCTGTGATACAATTGAGTTTCTTTTTATAAAACCCCAGGACCAGGAACAGGGTACCTAAAAAAACCAGGTTCAAAACCAGGCCTTTATAGCCCAAAAAAAGAGATATAACCACTGGAATCAGCACAAAGAAAAAATCTTTTAAGCCAATGCCCGTTTCAAAAAAATCAAGTCCCGTTCCAGTTTCTTTTCTGCCATACTCTAAAAATCGGATACCAAATATCATTGCCGAACGTGAATAAGAGGGAATAATCAACAGCAAGGCTAAGGTTTGAAAATGTGCTCCACTTGTTTTGACGGAATAAATTCCAGCTATTTTAATTGCCAGGACACAAAAAATGGCCACAAGTCCCATCATCCCTGTTCTGCTGTCCTTCATAATCTCCAGAGCTTTTTGTTTGGATCTATGACTGAACAACCCGTCTGCTGCGTCGCCCAGGCCGTCGAGATGGAATGCCCCCGTCACAATAACGAGAAAAACAACATCTAGGATAGCCACCACAAAATCTGACCAAAGGGGGGTAATACACATGTCAAATAAAAGGAGCAGGCCACCCAGTATCAGCCCGACAACGGGGAAAAACTTAATCATGCCCAAAGGGGAATAGGCAACATTTTTTCCTGCCGGAAGAATGGTGATAAACAAGATTGCAGATCTTAAATCCGTAAAAAAATTTCCCATTATCATTATAGTCTTTTATAGTTTGAAAATATGGTTATGCTTCATTTTAAGGTCTTGGTTTTATCTGAACATCAATTCCGGCAATAGTCATAACCACAGTATGGGCAACTTTTGCCATCCTTTGATTGACAAACCCGGCAAAATCTCTGAATTGCCTGGCAAGTTTATTTTCCGGGACAATACCACACCCAACCTCATTGGAAACCAGAAATACGGGACATTCACATTGCTCAAGACACGCTTCCAGATGCATGATGGCCGTATCAATTTGAGCGGGGTTATAGGAATGAAACAATAGATTGGATACCCAGAGTGTCAGGCAGTCCACCAGGATGACACCAGCTTTTGGGGAATATTGATTGATTTTTTCATGAATCATGATCGGCTCTTCAATGGTTATCCAGTCTTCTCCCCGCTCCTTTTGATGGGTTTCCACACGTTTTTCCATTTCAGAATCCATTGGCACGGACGTGGCAATAAAGTATTTATTTTTCCCTTTTATTCTGTTGGCCTGGTCCAGGGCAAAAGAACTTTTTCCGCTTCTGCACCCTCCGATCACAAATGTTATATTTTTGTTCAAAATATCCTTTTCCCCTTTAATTGTTTTTTTTTGGATATTCATTGTTTTTCAAAAACCTGTCTTGTCCTTGAGCGTATTGGCAAACCCTCTATGAATTATCATCGCTTGAACCCCAAATATCAACTATCTTGGTATCGCCCGGGTAGTTTATGGTTTTATAATGGGTAATATTGGAAAGTCTTTTTGTGATTTCACCGATCCGTTTTGCCTGGGTCTTAATATGGTTCATTTCCCGTGAAGAGATGATATCATTGTCCTGGTACAAGGTTGAATAGCCCATAATGGTTTGCAAAGGCTGATTAATCTCATGACAGACAGCGCCGGCCATTTCCAGAACCCCTTGAAGTTTTTCTTTTTCCAGTTTTGCTTTTTGGACGACCTCCCGTTGAGAAATATCTGTAATGATCACAATGGTGCTTTTAATGGAATTTTCAATGCCAGGGCTTGTGATGATAATATGGGCTTTAAAAATGGTGCCGTCTTTTCTTTTCAAATCAAAATCAAAATCAGATTTACCCATTTCCTTTAAATCTTGAAAGATAATTTGCCCGGCAGTTTCATAGTCCTCGTATGAGTTATAAATCATGTGGGCATCAGCATTTTCAAAGTCTTCTTTTTTCTCATATCCAAACATCTTCAACATTTCATTGTTCACCCACTTGAAAACCCTGTTTTCCACAAGACAAATTCCTACAGGAGATGATTCCAGAATTTTTTCAAGAATCTTTTGCTGGTTTGTTAAATTTTCATCTCTTTCTTTGACGCTTTTCTTTTTATTTTTATCTTTCTTCATTTTTCATCCTGGCAAAGCATTATAACTTGTTATGCAATTCGATTTTATGTAATAATATTCCAAACAGATAAATTATAACAATGATGATATGAAAGCAATCTCTTATATGAATAATTCTTTGGAAAAACTTAAATGAAATCTTTTGAAGAAGTCTCGCTTCTGTACGAAATCTCTGAGGCCTTGAACCAGCACATGGACATGAAAAAATCATTGTTCAAGGTATTAAGCGTTCTCTCTGAATCCTTGAACCTGGTCAGGGGTATCATTTTTTTGATCAACTCTGAAACCGGTGAAATCCGTATTGAAATTGCCCATGGCATTTCTGAAGACACAACACGGCAAATCAAGTACCTTCCAGGGGAAGGCATAATTGGCAGAGTTATTCAAACCGGAGAACCGGCTGTTGTCCCACGGATAAGTGAAGAACCGTTATTTTTAGATAAAACCCAATCAAGGAATATTGTGGAAGGCCGGGACTATTCTTACATCTGTGTCCCCATAAAAAAGGATAACCGTGTCGTTGGCGCCATCAGCGCAGATTGTCCCTTTGAGGGCAAAAAATCCCTGGAAAAAGGAGAAAAACTTTTATCAGTTGTAGCAGCCATGGTTGCCCATCATGTAATCCATATTGAAACCATCCGGGTTGAAAAAGAGCAGTTAAAAACAGAAAATCTCCGACTCAAATCAGAACTTGAAAATAGATACAGCTTTGCCAATATCATAGGAAACTCCAATAAAATGAGAGAGGTCCTTCAAATGATATCCCAGGTGTCTTCTTCTTCAGCAACTGTTCTCATAAGAGGAGAAAGCGGCACAGGAAAAGAGCTTGTTGCCAATTCAGTTCATTATAACAGTGATAGAAATAAAAACCCGTTTATAAAAATAAATTGTGCTGCCATACCGGAAAATCTTATTGAAAGCGAGTTGTTCGGCCATGAGAAAGGAGCATTCACCGGGGCTTCCCACCTGAAAAGAGGCAAATTTGAAATGGCAGATCAAGGAAGTGTTTTTTTAGATGAAATAGGTAATATGGCGCTTTCTGCCCAGGTAAAGCTGTTAAGAGTGCTGCAGGAAAAAGAATTTGACCGGGTGGGCGGATATAAGCCCATCAAAAGCGATGTCAGAATTATTGCTGCAACCAATTCCAATCTTGAAGAAATGGTTCAACTTGGCAAATTCAGGGATGATCTTTATTTCAGACTGAATGTCTTCCCTATTTATATTCCAAGCCTTAAAATGAGAAAAACAGATATCATTCTTTTAGCTGACCATTTCCTTGAAAAATACAGAAAAGAACATGGCAAAGATATCAAACGGATCACAACCCCAGCCATTGACATGATGATGGAATACCACTGGCCCGGAAATGTAAGGGAGCTTGAAAACTGTATTGAGCGCGCTGTCATTCTCTGTAACGAAGGTGCCATCCACAGCTATCATCTTCCAGCCACCCTTCAAACAGGCATTAAATCCAAAACTCTTCCCAGCACCCTTGAAGATTCTGTTGCCCATCTTGAAAAAGAAATTCTGATGGATTCGTTGAAAAACACCAAAGGAAATATTAATAAAGCTGCCAGACTCATTGGGATTACTGTCAGAAAATTTTCTTATAAGGCTGAAAAATATGCTATCCTCTATAAAGATTACAGATAGCTTGAAAACCAGGGCGGTTACAATTATAAGAGTATCACAATGTCGGCGACGATAAAAACCTATGTACCAGGATAACCTTATTAATCAATTAACTCAACTTTCGGTTGCCAGATTTGAGTCAATTAAGAAACAAAAGAGTGTAGCCATGAAAAAAAAATTTCTTTTCGTCTTTCTATTATCGATTTTGTTATTATTTTTCGCCTGTGAGAACGATAAAATCCAACCGGGATTTTCAGGAGATGATACAGCCAGAAAGAATTTTGATCCTGAAAATATGACCACAGTGGAAAAACGGGAAATTACCCAGATGTACGAAGCTGTGGGAACCATCCGGCCGCTGACAGAATCTATAATTGAATCCCAGATAAGCGCACAGGTTTTAAAGGTCTCTATCGTTCCAGGTATGGCTGTAAAAAAAGGACAACTTCTTATCCAGCTTGATGCAAGAAGGCTTGCAACCCAGCACAAACAATCCCAGGAAGGGCTTGTCGTTGCAAAAAACAATCTAAAACAGTCCTATAAATCCATGGATGAAGCAAAGGCCGACCTTGACCAGGCAGAAGCTGCGTACAATAGAACAAAAAAACTCTTTGAATCAGGTATTGTAACATCTCAAAACCTGGAAATTGACAAATCAAAATTTCTTCAGGCAAAAGCGCGGCTTGAAAAATCCCAGGAAATGGAAGTCTCGGCAAAAGCATCCATCAGACAGGCACAGGAAATTGTTAAAGAGGCCCAAATTGCTCTTGGCTATTCTGAAATCACCTCTCCTGCAATGGGTGTTGTGGCCGAAAGAATGATTGACCCGGGAGATCTTGCCGTACCTGGAAAACCGCTTTTAATTATCCAGACCAGCGGCTCCTTAAGGCTTGAGGCCAATGTAAGGGAAGGATTGATCAGCCGCGTCATTCTGGGAAATGAGTATTCCGTTAAAATTCAAACCCTGGGGAAAACCGTGCCGTCGAAAATTGAAGAAATAGTACCCTATGCTGATCCATCCACACGGACCTTCCTGGTAAAGGCAGCCTTGCCAGATACGCCCGGCATTTATCCAGGGATGTTTGGAAGACTTCTTATCCCCGTTGCAAAAGACAAGACCCTTCTCATTCCGCAAAAAGCAGTTATGCTTGTGGGCCAGCTTGAGCAGGTCTATGTAAAAAAAGATAACTCCTGGCAATCCGTTTATATCAAAACAGGAAAAAAGTTTGGTGAAAAAATTGAAGTGCTTACAGGGCTTACGGGAAATGAAACCATAGGATACAAATAAGCATGGCTGAAAAAAAAATTTCCATTCTTACCCATATTGTAAAACTTTTTTTAACCTCCCAGCTGTCTATTATGCTGATCATTATTTCCCTGGTCCTGGGAGCATTCAGTATCTATATCACCCCAAAGGAAGAAGAACCCCAGATAGTTGTCCCCATGGCAGACATCTATGTGGAAGCGCCGGGCGCAAGCCCTGGAGAAATAGAAAAACTTGTGGCAACACCCCTTGAAAAACTTCTATGGGAACTTGACGGGGTTGAGTATGTATATTCCATGTCCACAAAAGAAAAAGCTATTGTCACTGTCCGGTTTTTTGTAGGCGAAGACAGGGAAAACTCTCTTGTAAAACTTCACAACAAAATACAGATGAACCTTGACAGGGTGCCGCCCATAGTTACCAGCTGGCTGATCAAGCCCATTGAAATAGACGATGTTCCTATTTTAAATCTAACCCTTTATTCAGACAGATACAGCGATCATGAACTTCAAAGGGTAGGAGAAGAAATGATAGCAAGACTGTCAAGACTTGAAAATATTTCCAGGTCTTCCATTTACGGGGGCAGAAAAAGGGAAATCCGGGTTGAACTTGATCCATTAAGGATGAAGGGATTTGGCGTTTCAATACTGGATATTCAACAGGCGCTTCAAGGGGCTGATGTCTCCACCCAGGCAGGAACTTTTAACAAAAACAATACCCAGATCACCATTACCAGCAGTTCTTTTTTAACTTCTGTTGACGAACTTAAAGCCCTTGTGATATCGGGAAGGCAATCAAAACCAGTCTATCTGGAAGATGTTGCAACTATCATTGACGGCCCTAAAGAGGCAGATTCCTATACCCGGATCGGGTTTTCCAATTTTTATAAAAACTCTAATAATATACAATCTGATAGGCCTTTGTCTTTCCCTTGTGTAACCCTGGCGTTTTCAAAGAAAAAGGGGACCAATGCCGTCAAAGTGGCCCAGCATATCCTTGATGAGGTAGAAACACTTAAGAACACCATCATTCCTGATGATATCCAAATTGAAATCACTCGAAACTATGGAAATACGGCCCAGGCCAAGGTCAATGAACTTTTAAAGTCTCTTGGGTTTGCCATTGTTTCCGTTGTCATCCTTCTGGCCTTTACCCTGGGATGGCGGGAAGCCTGTGTGGTGGCCATAGCAGTACCCATATCATTTTCGCTGGCTCTTTTTATGAACTATCTTTTAGGGTATACCATAAATAGGGTCACCCTGTTTGCCCTTATTCTCTCTTTAGGGCTGGTGGTGGATGATCCCATCACAAATGTGGACAATATTCAGCGGCATATTAAAGAAAAAATTTTCATGCCCTTTGAGGCAACTCTTTATGCCGTACAGGAAGTATTGCCCCCCGTAATCATGTCAACCATTGCCATTATTGTCTGTTTTACACCCCTATATTTTATTACGGGCATGATGGGTCCCTACATGGCTCCCATGGCCATCAATGTGCCCTTGACAGTTACCTTTTCAACTGTCTGTGCCCTGACCATTGTTCCCTGGATCTCCTATAAGCTGTTAAAGGGCGTTAAAGAAAAACCCGAAAAGAAAGAATCAAAGAAGTATCTGACCAGATTTTATAAAACTCTTTTGAAACCCTTTCTGAACAAATCATACATGCGGATCATATTATTCATTGGGATCATACTCCTTTTGATCGGATCATGTACGCTTGGGGTATTCAGGCTTGTGCCGTTAAAACTTTTACCTTTTGACAATAAAAACGAATTCCAGATTGTAATTGATATGCCCGAAGGGACATCCCTTGAATATACAGACCGCGTGGTCCGGGAATTTGAAAAATATCTTTCCACCGTCAACGAAGTCATAAGTTTTGTCTCCTTTACCGGCATCGCATCTCCAATGGATTTTAATGGCATGGTCCGGCACTATTTTATCCGTAAGGGAAGCCATCTGGCTGATATTCGGATTAACCTGGCCCATAAATCAGACAGGCAACAGCAAAGCCATACCATCCTTTTGCGCATTCGAAAAGATCTTGAAAAAATTGCAAAAGATAACAACGCCCAGATCCAGCTGGTGGAAGTACCGCCTGGGCCACCTGTTCTATCCACCCTTGTGGCAGAAATATATGGCAGCCATGACAAAAACTATGAAGAGCTTTTACAGGGCGCCCAATATGTTAAAACCATCATGGAGCAGGAACCCAATGTTTCAGATATAAAAATCATGACCGAAAAAAACAGTGAAAGAATGGACATAATTGTTGACAGGGAAAAAGCCGCCTTACACGGAATTGATACAAAAACCATCCTTGATGCCCTGAAAACTGCCGTAGGAGGTATCACCCCGGCAAGTCTTCACTTGGACCCGGAAAGAAACCCCCTCTGGATAAAGCTTATTCTGCCCCGGGACAAACGCTCTGACATGATATCCATTTCCCAAATTCCCATAAGATCTTCTTTGGGCAAAATGATTCCTTTGGCTGAGCTAGTTCATGTTGTGGAAACTCAAAACAAAAAACCCATTTACCATAAAAACCTTGAGCCCGTTGTATATGTGGTTGGAGAAATGACGGGCAGAGCACCTGGAGAAGCCGTACTGGATATGATGAAAAAGCTGAAACACAACCCGGCCCAAAATGGTATTCGTGTCAACTGGGCAGGAGAAGGCGAATGGAAAATTACTCTAAGGGTTTTCAGGGATATGGGGCTTGCCTTTGCAGCAGCTCTTTTTGGCATCTATTTTATTCTGGTGATCAATACAGGGTCTTATTTTATGCCCATGTTAATCATGATGGCTATTCCCTTAACCATTCTGGGTATTATGCCGGGATTTTTTATTTTAAACCTGTTCACCAAGACTGTAAGCGGCTTTAGTGATCCTGTCTTTTTTACGGCCACAAGCATGATCGGCATGATCGCCCTTGGCGGTATTGTAATCCGAAATTCACTGGTATTGATCGAGTTTATTCAGGATTCCATAAAAAAAGGCCTTCCATTCAAGGATGCCATTTTAATCAGCGGAGTTGTCAGGATGCGGCCCATTTTATTAACGGCTTTAACGACTGCCATCGGGGCCTTTCCCATCACCTTTGACCCGGTATTTTCAGGGCTTGCATGGGCATTGATCTTCGGCCTTTTTGCCTCTACCCTGTTTACACTTTTGGTGATCCCCGTCACCTATTATGCGATTTATAAAAAAGAATATGAACAATAAAAGGATGAGTCTGTTAAAAATCAAAGGATCTGGGGTATTACTTGCCTTTTATAATATAGTTTTCTATATCTATCTTAAGACTAAGGGGGAAATCCATGAAGAAAATTTTCATCGTCGCAATATTAATTTTGTTCGGCGCTATTTCTGTATGGGGTTTAGATACTGACAAAACTGATGAATTAGCCGAACATGTGAATGCTTATTCAGAGGAACAAAAAAAGATTTTTAGACAAAGTATCCCATCCATTGCAAAACAATTTATTGGCATCCCCTATAAGCTTGGAGGAAATCCCCCAGAATCAGGAACATCTGACAATTCCAACCTGTTTTTTTCCATTTACACTTTAGCTGCTCAAAAGGCAGGGTTATCTTATAAAGAATATATGCCCATGAAATATCTTTTACGCAACATAAGGGAAGTGGATGAAAATAATCTTAAAAATGGAGATCTCATAGTTCTCAACAATGATCATACTGCTATGATTTATCAAGTTGAAAATACAGGGAAAATTTATTTAATCTATGCATCGGAAAAGAGACAGCAAGTTTTATCCTTTAACAGTGATAATATTGTATTTCAAGTTTACTGGCTGGAAAATCTCAAGGGCTTTTTCAGGCTGTCAGATATAATGCTGGCGCCAGCTAATTGATGAAGAAAAAAATTAATTTAATCAATTGAGACCATAAAATGGAAAGATTTTTTGTTATTGTTGTTTCCGCTGCTATTGGAACGGCTTTTTTCTTCTGGCTTTCCCAGGCTGTTAAAAAGCAATCTATGCAAGACTATATCCTGTCACACCAGTGGCTTTTGCACCCTAACGCAATTTGCTACTGGCGGACAGCCATGGCTGCCCTGGGCTTTTTCCTTTACTTTTTTACCCCTTATCAATCCATTGCTATATTTATATTCACCTTCGCAGCAATCCTTGATGGCGCTGACGGTGTTGTGGCAAGAGGATGCAATCTTGGGTCCCTCTGGGGTGAATGGCTGGATCCCATGTGTGACAAATTGACCTATTTGCCACCTTTGATTGGATTTGCCTATGCAGGAATTATATCAATAGAATTGGTATGGATCCTTGTGGTTATTGAATTTGTTGGCCAGTTTTTTGCCCGGCGGATTTTGACCTGGATCAGATTTTCCGGAGCTGCCAATAATTTTGGAAAAATAAAGGCCATTATCTGCTTTGGCCTTGTTATTTTATGTGCATTGATGGAGAAAAACCAGGGATTAATAAACATTGTTGATGAAGTGCTCATAGCCTGTATTATACTTTCATCCGCATCTATGATCTTTAAATTTATCCCCAACCGGCTCTATGCAGATATCCTTTCAGGACTTAATTTTATTTGTGGTGTTACCAGCCTTATCCTGACCCATAATCGTTATTTTGCCTGGGCAATTTGTATCATTATCGTCGGGCAATTGTTTGACTTGTTTGATGGCCGTATGGCTCTAAAGCATGGCGGAACCAAATATGGTCCTTATTTGGATGATATTGCTGATTTTGTCAGCTTTGGGCTGGCGCCAGCCTATGTGATTGTGCAAAAAGGCGGTTCATTAGCCTGGTATGTCGGTGGTCTCTTTATTCTTGGAGTTGCATTCCGCCTTGTCCGGTTTATTTCGATGGATAAAAAACGGACCGACCTTCCTGGGGGTATATTCAACGGACTTCCAAGCCCTGCAGGAGCATTGATCGTACTTGGCGCATCCCTTATTGCCATACCAGGCCTGTTGTGGGGGCTGACGGGGGTCTCTGTCGGCTTAATGGTCAGTCATATCAGGTTTGCCCATTTTGGACGCGTGATCCTCAAACAGATCCCCAGGCCTGTATTTTTTATGGTCAGTGCATCAATTATCCTTATGCTTGCTTTTATTTTTAAAACAAAAAATATCCGGATGTTTGGATATCTGATATTGGGTTCTGTTATTCTTTATATTATTGCCGGCAGGAAGTGCATAAAACAATAACAGGCATCTTTTAAGATAAGATACAATATCCGCTTATGATATCAAGGGATAGGTTTCTTTTTCCAGCACATTGGTTGGATCACCCTCTTTTACCATTAGTTTAAGAAGGGCTTTTTCTTTTTCCATTGGCAGACGGCCTGTCATGTGAGCAGAGCAGACCTGTTTTTTATCCTGATTTATGAAAACCGCTTTGGCTTCTGCCCGGCTGTTTTCTTCAATTTTGGTTATGGTGACACAGCACTGGATGGTGTCTTCAAAATATACGGGGTGGATAAATTTAAAATTCATGCCAGTGGCAAGCCAGCCTACCTGGCCGCCAAATTCGCAGAGCATTGACCCAACCAGAAGGCCATGGCAGATAAGCTCCTTAAAACCTTTTTCCTTTGTCCAGCGCTCATCATAATGAACCGGGTTGTAATCCCGTGTCATATCGCCGAAAAACAGGGTTTCTTTCTGGGTAAACCGTCTTTCATACGTAAAGGAATCTCCTGGTTTAAGACCTTGGATTGCTTTCAGGCGAATCGGGTTTGCCATATTGTTTTCCGGATCTGCTATGTTGATTTTTTTTCGCTGGAATCCGGTTTTTGGGCGGTCAGGATTCTTGCGGACAATTCGATTGTTCTTGTGATAAAGGCATCCATTTCCTCGGGTTTGATGGGATTTGCCGATGGGGGTCGATGCTTGAGCGGATCAATCAATGTGCCGTTTTTCTTCATTCGAAAATCAAGGTGAGGGCCTGTCGCATACCCTGTCATTCCCACGTATCCGATTATAGTTCCCTGGGATACAGTTTTATTTTTTCCCACGCCCCGGGCAAATTTAGACATGTGATTATACTCTGTAATATATCCATTATAATGACGGATACTGATCGCATTTCCCATACCCCTGTTAAAACCGATTTCCGTTATGACCCCATCTCCCACCGCCTTTATCGGTGTGCCTTCCGGGGCTGAATAATCAACTCCTGGATGAGGCCGGTACTCTTTAAAAATGGGATGTAGTCTTTTCTGGGTAAATTTGGATGAAATTCGTGAAAATGCGAGCGGTGCTTTTAGAAATGCTTTTTGCAGGGGTCTTCCCTTCTCATCATAATATCGAGACACCCCATTGCCGTTTTTATGCAAAAAGGCTTTAAAAAGCTTTCCATTATTGTTAAAAAACGCAGCATGTATCTTACCATACCCTGACAGTTTTCCATCCCTGTATTGCTTTTCCACAAGGACCCTGAACTGATCTCCGGGTTGAATATGCTTGAGAAAATCGATGTCCCAGGCAAAAATATCAGATAGTTTTTGTGCCAGTTCGCTTCGTTCCCCGGATAGCCTTACGGCATCAAAGAGGGTGGATGTAATGGTAGACGATACCACCTGAAGGTCTACATCATATTGGATCGGTAGCTTGCTAAAAGAAAAGACCTCTTTTTCCCTGTAAACTGCCAGCTTGGTTTGCTTATTGATTTCATATTCAAAGCCAACCAGATGATTTTCCTGCAAAACAATTTTATATGGCCTGCCCTCTTTGATATGGGCAAGGGAAAAAACCGGTTTGCTGTTTCTGCAGACTTCATATATGGTTTTTAAGGGAAGATATTTTTTGAGCAGAGTTGATGCCGTATCACCCTTTTTCACCACCCCTTTTACAATTTGAATTTCGGGCAGGGAGGTTAAAAGATCCGGGTTGATATGGCTATCTTGCGTTGAAGCAAAAGACGGGGTTACGCCATAACTAAAAAGGATACCGGCAAAAAAGAGGATCAAAATGATTTTTTTTGTATGGGATTTTTTCCAGATAGGGCATAATATCATATCTTTGTTCCGATTAAGTAAGCATTTAATAATTTTTTTGAAACCATATACAAACAAACTTCTTTAGTAAAGATAATTTTTTCAAAACAAAGAAAAATATAACGTAAAAAGGACGGGGGTTAAATCCCGTCCTTTTTTAACGCGGCTTACGGGTTTAAAACCCGCTTATTTTCCTTTATCGGAATCTGCCTTACCGGCATCTGCCATCATTTTAAACATGGTGTATTTATCGGTTACCTCTTTCTCGATTTTAATCCTCAGCCGCTTTGACTCTTCAGGCAAACTCTTTTCAAGAGCGGCAAACCTTGTTTCACCGCTAAGAAATTCCTGTATGGTGCCATCCGGTGCTTTTGAATCTAGAACAAAGGGATTTTTGCCTTCTTTAATCAACTCAGGGTTATACCTGTAAAGGGGCCAATAACCGGATTCAACGGCCAGTTTCCCTTCAAACTGGGATTTTCCCATGCCTTTTCTGATCCCCTGGTTGATACACGGGGCATAACATATGATCAAAGATGGTCCTGGATATTTTTCAGCCTCAAGAAAGGCTTTCAGGGTCTGGTTCTTGTTTGCCCCCATGGAAATGGATGCAACATAGACATACCCATAACTCATCATCATCCGGCCTAGGTCTTTTTTACCGATCTTTTTACCCGTGGCTGCATATTTTGCAATGGCCCCCGTGGGTGTTGCTTTGGAAGACTGTCCACCCGTATTGGAATAAACTTCTGTATCCATGACCAGGATATTGATATCTTCTCCCGAGGCAAGAACATGATCCAGACCTCCGAATCCAATATCATAGGCCCAGCCGTCACCGCCAAAGACCCAATGGGATTTTTTCACAAATATATCTTTTTCATCATAGATCTCTTTTAAGATGCCGCCCGTTTCATCCTTTAAAAGAGTTTTTAATGCAAAGCTGTATTTCTTGGATTCTTCTGCATCATCTTTTCCTGCAACCCAGCCTTCCAAAGCCTCTTTTACGTCCGGGGAGACATTGGTTTCAAGGGCTTGTTCAATTTTTGCTGCCAGAGCTTTTCTACGGGTCTGGGTTGCCAGCATCATGCCATACCCGTATTCTGCCGCATCTTCAAACAAAGAGCTTGCCCATGCCGGACCTTCCCCATCTGAATTGGTGCAGTATGGAATTGCCGGGGCAGATCCACCCCAGATGGATGAACATCCCGTGGCATTGGCAATGGTCATTCTTTCGCCAAAAAGCTGGGTTAAAAGTTTTGCATAGGGTGTTTCACCACAGCCTGCACATGC
>CALGRI010000108.1 GCA_937880875.1 uncultured Pseudomonadota bacterium | reverse complement strand
ATTAAAGGATAGCAGAAATGACGATCAAAATAGGTATTAACGGATTTGGCAGAATCGGCAGAATGGTCTTTCGTGAAGCATTAAAAAATTCAGGTGTGGAAGTCACGGCCATAAATGATCTGACAGACACAAAAACCTGTGCCCACCTTCTAGAATATGACTCTGTTCATGGACGTCTGGGAAACAAAGTGTCTGCAAGCAAAGACTCTATTATTGTTGACAATAAAACCATCAGGGTCACGGCGTTTAAAAATCCTGAACAAATTCCATGGAAGGATGCCAATGTGGATATTGTTTGCGAGTGTACGGGTTTTTTTAGAGATCGGGACGGGGCATCCAAACATTTTGAGGGCGGGGCAAAAAAAGTTCTTATTTCTGCACCTGCCAGCAATCCAGACATTACCATTGTGATGGGCGTAAACCATGATATATATGATCCTGGATCCCATAACATCATTTCAAACGCTTCCTGCACAACCAATTGTCTTGCACCCGTTGCCAAAGTTTTGCTTGAAAATTTTGGAATTGTCAGTGGAATGATGACAACCATTCATTCCTATACAGGAGATCAACGTATTCTTGATTTTCCCCATAAAGATTTGAGAAGAGCCAGGGCTGCAGGTCTATCAATGATCCCAACGACGACGGGTGCTGCAAAAGCAGTATCTTTAGTGCTTCCTGCCCTTGAAGGAAAACTAAATGGCTTGTCCGTGCGTGTGCCGACACCCAATGTTTCCCTGGTTGATTTAGTCGTGGTGACTGAAAAAGGAGGTCTTGATAAAAAACAAGTAAATGATGCTTTGGAAAAAGCATCCAATGAAAACCTCAAGGGTATATTAGGATTTTGTGATCTCCCTCTGGTATCCATTGATTTCAACTCTAATCCTCTGTCCTCAATTGTTGATGCCGGATGCACGGATGTTATTAATGGCAATATGGTAAAAATCTATTCATGGTATGATAATGAAGCCGGTTATTCCAGTAGAATGGTTGATCTTGCTTTAATGGTAGGCAAACAACTATAATTGATCCGGAGGCATAAAATGAGCAGGATCCCCTTAATTGCCGGCAACTGGAAAATGTATAAAACCGGTACTGAAGCTGTAGAAACAGCCACTACACTGGCCCGCCTTTGTTCAGATATTAAAGATGTGGAAGTCATGATAGCCCCAACTTTTCTTTCTTTGCCATTGGTTGCAGCATCCCTTAAGGGTACCAATATTAACCTTGGTGCCCAGAATCTTTATTTTGAAAAGCAGGGAGCTTTCACCGGTGAAATCTCAGCAGATATGATCAAGGCTGCCGGAGCCCAATATGTTATCATCGGGCATTCCGAAAGAAGACAATATTTCGGGGAAACCGATACATCTGTATGCAAAAAAATCAAAGCTGCCATTGAAGTCGGATTGAAACCTGTCTTCTGCATCGGAGAGTCGGAGACCCAAAGAGATGATGAAAAAACTTTCTCAGTACTTGACAAACAGGTGTCAAATGGGTTAAAAGGCTTTGGTTCAGATGAGCTTGCACAACTGGTTTTAGCTTACGAGCCAGTATGGGCCATCGGCACTGGAAAGACTGCCAGTATGGATCAGGTAAGACAGGTTCATCTATACTTGCGTTCTTTGCTTGAAAATTTATTTTCAAAGGACCTTGCCGACCAGACACGAATATTGTATGGCGGTTCAGTAAAACCAGAGAATGCAAAAGACTTAATGGGTATTGAGGATGTTGACGGAGCTCTTGTTGGTGGAGCAAGCCTTGATGCAGATAAATTTATTAACATTATAAAATATAATAATTAAAAAATATGACCACTTTAATTCTATCATTCCATGTTACATGTTGTATCTTATTGATTTTGATCGTATTGCTTCAAAGCGGTAAAGGAGCTGAAATGGGCGTTTCTCTCGGCGGCGGAGCAGGCCAGACCCTTTTTGGCGCAGGCGGCCCTGCAACCATACTGACTAAAATCACAACAGGTGTTGCCATTCTTTTCATGATAACCTCATTGAGCCTGGCTTATATGTCAGGTCATCGGGCAGACACATCAGTGATAAAGGAAAGCTCAATACCTGTTGAACAGACCACCAAATGATGTGTGAGATATAATAAAATTGAAAAAGCTGGTTTATTCTTTACCTCTAAAAGCTTATTTTTCAATAGTTTCATAAAAAGACTAAATGCCGAAGTGGTGGAATTGGTAGACACGCACGCTTGAGGGGCGTGTGGGGCGACCCGTGGGAGTTCAAATCTCCCCTTCGGCACCAAAAAATATATAAGCCACGGGCATTTTTTGTTCGTGGCTTTTTTTAATTTTACCAAAAATCAAGTAGTGAATGACAAAAAAGAATAAGAGAAAATGCCTTAAAGAAACAGGATTCATCTTGCATTATTCCTAACCTTGATTATATTAATCGATTATGAAGAAAGAAAAAAATAACATCTTACAAGATCCAAAAAAAATAGAAAAAGAGCTGGGTGAATTTTTAAATAAAAAATTTGGCGGCAATGTTAAAATCATTATCCCCGCAGTTCTTCCCCAGCAGGAAACGATCCTGGGAAAATCATCTTCGGAAAAAAAACCGCTTATTGATTTTAATATCAAACCCCGTGAACTTATTGCTTATCTTGATCAGTATGTGGTGAGGCAAACAAAAGCAAAATCAGTTCTGGCAACAAAAATATGCACCCATTTTAACCGGATCAGGCATTCTCAAACCACAGGAAACGGACTGTCAAAAATCACGGGAAATATTAAATCCAATATTCTAATGTTAGGTCCTACGGGAATTGGCAAGACCTATCTGATTAAACTCATTGCAAAAAAAATTGGGGTTCCGTTTATAAAGGCTGATGCCACAAAATTCTCGGAAACCGGTTATGTTGGCGGAGATGTAGAGGATTTGATCCGGGATCTGGTAAGGGAAGCCAATGATGATATCAAACTTGCCGAATGCGGAATTGTCTATATTGATGAAATTGATAAAATTGCGGCAAGCCCAAGTGTAATAGGTGCTCAGGTGTCAAGGACAGGTGTTCAGAGAGCTCTTTTAAAACCCATGGAAGAAACCGATGTTAACTTAAAAGTCCCCCATGATCCTATTTCCATGATGCAGGAATTGGAATCCTATCAGAGAACTGGCAAAAGGGCCACGCGGGTCGTAAATACGTCTAATATCCTTTTCATCGTCAGTGGGGCATTCTCAGAACTTTCTGATATCATCAGAAGACGGTTATCAAAACAAAATATCGGGTTTGGTTCAAAACTTGTAAAATCTCAAAAAGAAAATGAGCTGTTAAAACTGACCAAAGCTGAAGACCTGGTGAATTTTGGCTTTGAATCTGAATTCATAGGAAGACTTCCAGTTAGATGTATTCTTGAAACGCTTACCCAAAAAGACCTGTTCTCAATTTTAAAGATGCCCAATAATCCGGTTATTTTGAGTAAAAGGCTTGATTTTAACGCCTATGGTATAAAAATTATTTTCACAGATGATGCTTTAAAAATTCTTGCAGAAAGGGCGTATGAAGAGAACACCGGGGCCCGTGGCCTTGTCAGTGTGATTGAAGAAGCTTTGCTTGATTTTGAAGAAAAACTTCCTTCTCATGATCTTTTAAAATTCACTGTGACAAAACAAGTCCTGGAAGATCCAAAAAGCCTTCTTGAAGATTTTTTATCAAAACAAAATTCTTTAAAATGGGATAATCTTTATGAAAAAACCCTGCTTGACCATAAAAATTATATTTCGAAATACATTAAGGATAACAAGAAAATATTTTCCATAAGCCATGGACTTACCCTTTCACAAACCCAGTGCGATATGGCAGCGCTTTACTTTTGTAACAATGTCATGGAAATTGAAGACGCGATAAAAAAAATAAAAAAACACCATGATTCAATTAAAGAAATTGAAGTTGAAGTATTAAAAAGTTATAATTTGAATATTTTTTTTGAAGAAGATGCAATTGATTTTTTAATTGAACAATTCATCAGCCGTAATGCAACGATTCAAGAAATATTGTCAAAAATCTATGACAGTTATTATGACGGCTTTAACCTTATTCGTGAAAAAACAGGAAAAAACAGATTTTTTCTGTCAAAAAACGCCTTGATAGACAATGAAACCTATCTTAACGATCTTATCAGGAAAGAAATAACATGATTGGAATTTCAAAGCTTTATTGTGCAACAGTAGAACCATCAGATGCATTACGATACTCAAGACAATCAGAGCAACTGCCCTCCCATCTTTTGCAATTTTCCAAAGACAAAAAGCCCGTGGTGGTCTGGAATATGACAAGACGGTGTAATCTTAAATGTGTTCACTGCTATGCCAGATCAGAAGACATTTCCTATGACAATGAACTTAATCATGAGCAGAGCATTGCAATGATTGATGATCTGGCCCAATTTGGTGTGCCCGTTCTTTTATTTTCAGGCGGGGAACCAACTGTTCATCCAAGACTTGTGGAATATGCACAATATGCTGTCAGCAAAGGCATGAGAGCTGTTATTTCCACCAATGGAACCCTTATCACCAGGGAAAAAGCCCAAAAATTAAAAGAAATTGGACTTTCCTATGTGGGGATCAGCCTTGACGGCCTGGAAGAAACCCATGATAAATTCCGAGGGGTTAAAGGGTCTTATAAAAAGGTCATGGCAGCCATCGAGAACTGCCAGGAAGCCGGCATCAAAGTGGGATTGCGGTTTACCATTAACAAAAGAAATGTAAAAGACATTCCAGGTATTTTTGATCTTCTTGAAGAAAAAAATATCCCCAGAGTCTGCTTTTACCACCTGGTATATTCCGGCAGAGGATCTGAAATTGCCAAGGAAGATCTCTCCCATGAAGAGACCCGCAAAGTGCTTGATCTTATCATGGAACGGACAAAAGATCTTCATGACCGGAACTTGCCAAAAGAAGTTCTCACCGTGGACAATCATGCTGACGGCCCTTATGTGTATCAGAGGTTATTGGATGAGGACCCGAAAAGAGCGGCTGAGGTTCTTGAACTTCTTGAAATGAATGAAGGTAATAATTCAGGCCGGGGAATCGGATGTATTTCCTGGGATGGCGAAGTTCACCCGGATCAGTTCTGGCGGGAAAAAAGCCTGGGCAATATCAAGGACATGCCTTTCTCCAAGATCTGGACCAACGTTGACAATGAATTTTTAATGAAACTTAAAGAAAAGAAAAAACATGTTAAGGGCCGGTGTGCTGAGTGTAGATGGCTTGATATTTGTGGCGGTAACTTCAGGGCCCGGGCAGAATCTGTTGCCAATGATCCCTGGGACAGTGATCCTGCATGTTACCTGACGGATGAAGAAATCAAAAAGGAGGGTGTATAATGCTTTTTCCAGACTCCCGGGGACGAAGATTAAGGGCAACCAGTAATTTTAGAAGAATGATTCGGGAAACAAAACTTTCCTGTGATGATTTGATTCTTCCTTTATTTGCCATAGAGGGGAAAGATGTAAAAAAACCCATTGAATCCATGCCAGGTCATTTTCAACTCTCCTGTGACCATATTGTCAAAAAAGCAAAACAAGCCCATGATGCTGGTATTCCAGCCATTATTTTATTCGGTATTCCAGACAAAAAAGATCCCTTGGCAACACGGGCCTATGCGCCTGATTCCATTGTTCAAAAAGCCGTTCGAGAAGTAAAACAGAAAGTTCCGGACATTTGCATAATCACGGATGTCTGTCTTTGCGGGTATACAGACCACGGTCATTGCGGGGTTGTGGAAAACGGCATTATTGATAATGATGCATCCCTTGATCTTCTTGCAAAAACAGCGCTTTCACATGTCAGAGCAGGTGCAGATATGGTGGCTCCCTCGGATATGATGGATGGCAGGATCGGTGAAATCAGACAGACCCTTGATGAAGAGAATTTTTCTCACATTCCCATTATGTCCTATGCCGTTAAATACAGCTCGGCATTTTACGGCCCGTTCAGACAGGCTGCAGAGTCAGCACCGCAATTTGGTGACAGGAAAACCTATCAAATGGATCCTGCCAATTCCACAGAAGCCATCAGGGAAGCCACAATGGATATTGAGGAGGGCGCGGATATTATCATGGTAAAGCCAGCTCTTGCCTATCTTGATATTATCTATCGATTGAAGCAGGAGATCGATCTTCCCATTGCTGCATATAATGTCAGCGGAGAGTATTCAATTATGAAAGCAGGAGAAATGATGGGCTGGGTCAATGCAAAAGACCTTATCATGGAAACACTTTTGTCCATAAAACGTGCTGGAGCAGATTTAATCCTCACCTATTCTGCAATTGAAGTTGCAATGGAGTTAAAGAATCAATGAATCATCCCCACGGACAAGAAGGACAGAATCATAACCCAAAGGCCAATACCCTTAGATTAATTGCCTGGGAAACCACAAGAAGGTGCAACCTTGCCTGCAAGCATTGCCGAGCAGTAGCCGAAGATCATCCTTATGAAAATGAATTAGATACCAAAGCATCTTTTAAATTATTGGAACAGATCAAAGAGGTTGGAAATCCCATTATTATCCTCACTGGAGGAGAACCGCTTTTAAGAGATGATATTTTTGATATTGCCGCATTTGGAACCAAGTTAGGGCTTCGCATGGTGATGGCACCCAATGGGACCTTGATCACCCAGGATAGTGCCCGGAAAATGAAAGATTCAGGCATAAAAAGAATCAGCATCAGCCTGGATGGTTCAACACCTGAAACCCATGATGATTTCAGAGGAATAAAAAATGCCTTTGAAAAATCCATCCAGGGCATTGAGATTGCCAAACAAGCAGGCATTGAATTTCAAATCAACACCACCATAACAAAAACCAATCTTGATCAAATACCTAAAATTTTAGAACTGGCAGAAAATTTAGGAGCCGTGGCCCATCATATTTTTCTTCTTGTTCCCACAGGCCGGGGAAAATATATTGTGGACAGTGAAATAAATGCCAGAGAGTATGAAGAAACCTTAAACTGGTTTTATGATCAAAGTCAAAAAACAAGCCTGCAACTCAAGGCGACCTGTGCACCGCACTATTATAGAATATTACGGCAACGAGCCAGAGAAGGCGGGAAAAAAGTAAGTTTTGAATCCCATGGCCTGGATGCCGTCACAAGAGGGTGTCTTGCCGGAACGGGATTTTGTTTCATTTCCCATGTGGGAAGAGTGCAGACATGCGGTTTCCTTGATGTGGAATGCGGCGACATTACCAAACAGACCTTTAAAGATGTATGGGAAAATTCCCAGGTCTTTAACACATTGAGAGATTTTAATACTCTTGAAGGCAAATGCGGCATCTGTGAATTCAAACAGGTTTGCGGCGGGTGCCGGGCCCGAGCCTATGAGGCGACGGGCAGTTATCTGGCCCAAGAACCATTGTGTTCCTAT
>CALGRI010000107.1 GCA_937880875.1 uncultured Pseudomonadota bacterium | reverse complement strand
AATTTTATTATTCATTTCAATGGAATACTGTGCAAACAAAGGGCCTTCACCGGATGAAAGATTGAACATTTTCACACGTTCGCCTCCCACACCGACCTTGTCAAGAATAATAGCTGCCTGCTCGATTCGTTTTCTTGCTCTAAAATTCCCTTCATTGTAGTGACAATCCCCTTCCATACAGCCGACCACATAGACCCCGTCAGCCCCTTTTTCAAATGCTCTCAAAACATGAATAATATCAACCTTTCCGGTACAGGGGACACGGACAATTCTAAAATTTGCCGGGATCTTCAATCGCATGGAACCTGCCAGGTCCGCAGCTGAATACCCTCAGAAATTACAGCAAAATGCCAGAATAACCGGCTCAAACTCTTTTGTCATATTACCCCCTCCAGCAAAGCCTCAACCTTGCTGAGCAGCTGGTTATCTTCATACCAGTTTAGTTTTATTGTTTTAGCAGGACATTCAGATGCACAAATCCCACACCCCTGACAAAGCGCCGGGTCAATGTAACTGACACCAAATTCATTAATAACCGGCACATGATAGGGACAGGATCTGACGCAGGCAAGACATGAGGCACAATTTTCCTGTTCAACTTCAGCGGTTACGGAAGACAGGGTCAAAAATTCCTGGGAAATGAATGTGGTTGCCCTTGATGCTGCCGCCATGGCCTGTGCAATAGTTTCAGTAATCAATTTTGGTCCATGGGCCGTACCGCAGATAAAAATACCTTCCGTGGGCGCTTCAACCGGTCGTAGTTTTACGTGGGCTTCCATAAAAAAACCTTCGGCATTTCTGCCGGTTTTAATGATGGTGGCCAATTCTTCCGTATCTGCTGCCTTGACACCGGCGCTTAATACAACAAGATCCGCACTTGCTTCAACTTTTTGTCCCAGTACATGATCCCTGAACGTCACTGCCATCCCACCGTTTTCGCCCTTGGCCACCTCGGGTGGATTTTCAGGATCAAACCGTGAAAAGATTACACCCAGATTTCTTGCTTTTGTGTAAAATTCTTCCAGCATGGAGTACATTCTCATATCCCGATAAAGAATAAATACATCTATATCTGCATTTTGTTCTTTCAGGGCAATGGCATTCTTGACAGCATTCTGACAACAGATTCGTGAACAATTCGGATTCTCTTCGTTTCTTGAACCTACGCATTGAATCATGATGACACGGTCCAGATCACGGGTCTTGTTCTCCTCAATCATGTCGGCAAGTTCAAGCTGGGTGACAACCGCTTCGCTTTCATTGTAAAGAAATTCTGTGGGCTGGTATTCCGTTGCGCCGGTTGCCACAATCATAGCACCATGGTCAATCTTTCTTTCTTCCATGGATGTACCCACAAGAACTGTGGTCTTGAAGTTGCCTTTATACCCGCCAAATCCTACGATCAGAGCCTGTTTAAGGATATCTATTTTGTCGTGATTTTCAACCGTCTCAATAAGCTCTTTCACATAGACCTGGATATCATCGCCTTCAATGGTATGGTACAGCCGATTTCCAAGTCCGCCCAGCTGAGCTTCCTTTTCAACCAGGGTAACCTCATAGCCCTGATCCGCCAGTCCTTTGGCAGCCGTCATGCCTGCAATACCACCGCCGATCACCAATGCCTTATCAATCACTGTGATCGTTTTATCATGGAGCGGCCCCAGAGTTGCCACCCTTGCCACAGCCATTCGAATCAGATCCTTGGCTTTTTTTGTGGCTTTTTCAGGTTCGTGAAAATGCATCCAGGAATCCTGGTTTCGGATATTGGCCATTTCAAACAAATATTTATTTAACCCCGCATCTTCCAGGGTATCCATGAAGATACCCTCATGGGTTTTCGGGGTGCAGGATGCCACTACAACACGGTTAAGCTGATGCTCATCAATGAGTTCCTTAATGGAAACCTGGGTATCCTGGGAACAAGTAAACAGATTTCCACCGGTATAAACAACATTGGGGAGTGTCTTGGTATAATTTTCAACATCTTCAACATCAATCACACCGGCAATATTGATACCGCATTTGCAGATAAACACCCCGATTCTCGGTTCTTCCCCCAGGACATCTCTTTCTTCCGGCTTGGCAACGGTTTTTGTACAGGTATGACGCGCTCCGGCAAGTTTTATTCCGGCTGCAGCGGCTGCACCGCTGGCCTCTGTCACCGAGGAAGGAATATCCTTTGGACCCTGGAAAGTACCCGATACATAAACCCCTGGCCGGGATGTCTGTAAGGGGTTGAAGGTCGACGTTTTGACAAAATTATACTTGTCCAGCTCAACTCCGATCCTGTTGGCAAGATCCACACTCTCCTTTGGAATGACAAGGCCCACAGACAGAATAACCATGTCAAAGATTTCCTGCTGCATTTTACCTTCTTCATCAGCATAATTGAGAATCAGGTTGTCCGTCCCGGGTTCTTCAATCACAGAATGGATTCTTGATTTTACAAACCTGACCCCTTCCTGGTCTGCGGCCCTGTTATAATATTTTTCATAATCCTTGCCAAAAGTTCGCATATCCATATTAAATATGGCTGCATCCAGTTCAAGCTCTGAATGTTCCTTGGCAATCATGGCATCTTTAATGGCATACATACAGCAGACGGATGAGCAGTACCCATTACCGCACTTATTGGTATCCCTTGACCCGATACATTGAAGCCATGCAATTTTCTCAGGCTCTTTTTCATCGGAAGGCCTGACAAGATGCCCCATGGTGGGGCCGCCAGCACTTAAAATTCTTTCAAACTCAAGAGATGTCATCACATTTTGCGATCTCTTATACATATAGATATCATCAAGACCTGACGGATCAAAGGTTGTGGCACCGGTGGTCATGATGACAGATCCCACATTCAAATCTCTTATCTTTGGCTGTTCTTCATGATTAATTGCTCCTGCAAGGCAGGCATCAACGCACTGGTAGCATTCCGAGCAGATCCCGCAGGAAAGACACCGGGCCGCTTCTCTTTCAATGGCTTCTCTGGCAAGATCCAAAGTGACTTCCTTGAAATTACCTTCTCTTTCATCCACACTGATTTTAACGGGTTTTGCCCGTTCAATTTTCGTTACATTATCAATATCAGGTTTTTCAAAATCCCAGGATTTTTCACGATCTTTTTTCAAATCTTCGCCATTGATGAATCGATGCATGCTTTCCGCCGCAGTCTTTCCACTGGCAATGGCATCCACAACTGATTTGGGGCCATAGTATGCATCGCCACCGGCAAATACCCAGTCAATGGGTGTCTGCAGGGTGACTGGATCAGCTTCAAGTCCGCCCGGCGGGGTTAAGGCAATACCTTGTTTATCTGCAAAATCAAACTCACCCATCTGGCCAATGGCCACAATGACTATGTCTGCTTCATGGGAAGTTAATTTGCAATCATCATATTGGGGGCTGAACCTTCCGTTTTCATCAAATACAGAAATACATTCCTGGAATTCAACTTCATTAACCTTTCCATCTATACCCAGAAATCTTAAGGGTCCAAGACTGTTGACAATTTTGACCTTTTCTTCAAGGGCTTCTTCAATTTCATAATCCCAGGCAGGCATTTCATCCCGTTTTTCAAGACAGACCATGGTCACATCATCTGCGCCGAGTCTCCTTGCAGTAAGGGCAACATCAACTGCCACATTACCACCGCCGATGACCATGACCTTGCCAATAAGTTTTTCAGCTTTGCCCAGGGCTGCGTCTCTTAACAAATCGACACCTTTGATTACCCCGTCCAGATCTTCTCCCTTTACACCCAATCCACGGGAGCCGTGGAGGCCCGTCGCCATGAACAATGCGCTATACCCATCTTTTTTAAGGCTTTGAAGTGTAACATCCTTACCAAATTCAACGGAGGTTTGAATCTCAACACCCAGGTTTTCAATAACCTCAATTTCCTTTGCAAGTTCGGCTTTGGGCAGCCGGTATTCTGGGATACCCACTGTCATCATGCCGCCTTTGACAGGCAATTTTTCAAATATAGTGGCCCCATATCCCTTTTGGGCCATATAATAGGCGCAGGTCAGTCCTGCAGGTCCTGAACCTACAATAGCTATTTTTTCATCGCGCTTGTCTGCAATTTCAGGAATAAAGGTTTCATCACTGTCAAAATCAAGCTGGGCCAGATATCTGTGAAGGTATTGGATAGCAACAGGCTCGTCTGCATCACCCCTTGTACAAGCCGCTTCACAAGGATGGTGGCAGACACGGCCACAGGAACCTGGGAAAGGATGCTCTTGTTTGAACAGTTTCAGTGCTTCTGCATGCTTTCCCTGATTCATCAAGGCAATAAACCCCTGAATACTCACATGGGCCGGGCAGGTGGCCTTGCACGGAGCCGTGGATCGTTTAGAAATCCCATACCCTCCCGGTATTGCCTGTTCGTATTGCTTGAAGATAGCCTTTCGAAGAGCTAACCCCTGATTATGTTCACTGGGTATTTCCACCGGACAAACCGCTGTACATTCCCCACATGACGTACATTTCAACAAATCAACAAATCTTGGGTTTTCTTTCACCCGGGCAATAAAATTTCCATCTTCCCCTTCAAGTTCAAGAAGCTCCGTGTTTGTTAACAATTCAATATTCAGATGCCGGCCGACCTCGACCAGTTTGGGTGAAATTACTCACATGGTACAGTCATTGGTGGGGAATGTCTTATCCAGTTGCGCCATCATACCGCCGATGGCATAAGATTTTTCGACCAGATATACATAATACCCTGAATTGGCCAAATCAATGGCAGACTGCATTCCTGCGATTCCGCCACCAAGGACCATGACAGAACCTGTAAGATCTTCCTTTGGTGTTGACTTTTGAGTCATTATTCTTACCTCCTAACCGTTTTATAATAGCTTTACACATAAAGCTATGAACTCTGCCTGTTCCAAATTATTCCCAATAAAACAGACAAGGATTTGGACAAAAAAAACCTGATAATTATTTTTTTTTAATTTAACAGGCCTTTATCTAAATTTTTCCACAGCATTTAGTAAAAAAAAGGTTGTTTTTTGTCAAGCACTATTTAAATTCTGTAAACCAGAAACTATTTATAATTTCAAGGTTATCTGTTGTCAGGCTAATTTACCTTCCTTGTTCCAATGCTTCATTACTTGCATTCCAGGGAGCAATTTTAAACAATAAAAGTATTCCCGGAATTGCGACAAGGGCACACAAATAGTAAAAGGAGTTCCATCCCAGATATTTGGACATATAGCCTGTTAACGCTGCTGCAAAAACACCAGGCACCCCCATAAGACTTGTTAACAGGGCATATTGCGTTGCAGTAAACCGTTTATTGGTCTGGATTGCCATATAGGTTGCATATGCAGCCTGTCCAAGACCTGTAGCAAAAAATTCAAATGCTACAATGCCGCCCAATAATGCCTGGCTGTGCTCGCGCCAGAAATAAGATCCATGATCAATAATATTCAGGACAGGGAAAAATGCCGTAGAAATCGCCTGGAGAATGCCAAAAACATACAAAGACTTTGCTATACCCAGACGAATCATGATAAAGCCCCCCACAAGAACACCGCCAAAAAGCCCGAGCATGCCGACCCCTTTAACAATGACAAAATACTGGGCCTTGGTAAATCCCATTTGAACAATATATGGAATCGTCATGGCACTTGCCATATTATCCCCTATCTTATACAGCAGAATGAACAATAAAATCAGAATGGCGCTATTCCTTTGAAAAAATTCTACAAAGGGTTCAATAATCGCTTCTTTCATGTTTACAGGCAAGCGTTCCTCAACCACGGGCTCAGGAACCAAAAGTGTGGTGATTACGCCCACACCCATGACAGCAGTGAGCATTAAGAAAATTGTCTGCCATGTAAAATTAAAGTCAGCAAGAACAGAAAGCCCGACGGAAACAAAGGTGCCAAGGCGCCATGCATTCATCCATACGCCCGTGCCAAACCCTAATTCATTACTGGTCAGGTATTCACGTCTGAAAGCATCCAGGGCAATGTCCTGGCTGGCCCCGAAAAAATTGAGACAGAGAGCAAACACGGCTATCCACAAAAGAGATTGTTCCGGATCAAATTGCCCCAGCAAGGCAATGGTGATCATCAGGCCAATTTGCGCCATAAGGATCCATCCCCTCCTGCGACCCAGGAATGGGGGAATAAATCCATCCATCACTGGAGACCATACAAATTTCAGTGTATATGGCATGCCCACCAATGCAAACAGGCCAATTTTGGCAATATCCACATTGGCATCCATCATCCAGAATTTTAATACATCCTTGATAATATAATAGGGAAAACCCGAGGAAAACCCGAAAAAAAACATGACCAGCATTTTCCAGGACAGTATGACCCTGATGGTCTGCGACAAGGAAGGGCTGTTGGATGGGTGTTTCATGTATTTGGTTTAAGCGCAGGCTTTATCATTAAAGATGAATTTTCATATTGCAGGGAACGGCAAAACAATCAAGGGTTGAATTTTTCTTTTTCAGGTCTGCCCGGCATTCACGGACAATCCTGTCCATCTGCTCATCCGTTCTATCCTGGTTCAGATGGAACAGCCCAAGTTTTTTAACATTGGCTTTTAATGAAAGATCCAATACGTCCTGAATCGAAGAATGCCCCCAGTTCTTCTTTCGCTTATATTCATCCTTGGTATATTCTGCATCATGAAACAAGAGATCCACATTTTGTGAAAAATTCAGGTATGCATCAAACCCCGCGCCTTCAGGGTGATCAACTCCAAGCTCATTATCCGTTAAAAACACAAAGGATTTGTCGTCTTCAATGAATTTATATCCCAGGCCGCCGCCCGGATGGCTGGTTGGAATGGTTTCTATCTTTACAGACCCGATATTAAATTTACCATTCAATGTCGGATCAAATTTGATATCTGCTTTCAGGTCCCCTAAACCAATGGGGAAAAAAGGCATTTCCATAACTTTATTTAAAAGATCCCTGGTATTGATGCTTAAAAATTTGCGGTCCTGAATCATTATTTTAACTTTACTGAAAAGCAGGGGCCTGAAAAAAGCAAACCCCTGGATATGGTCCCAATGGGCGTGGGTCCACAAAAGATAGTATTGGGTTATCTCCCTTTCAATAAAGGAATTGCCCAGGCAGCGGATACCTGTCCCTGCATCGATAATTATGGTTTCTCCTGACTTCGCTGTAATCTCAATACAGGTAGTATCACCTCCATATTTAGAGTATTGATCACCTGATACAGATATAGACCCTCTTGAGCCCCAACATTTAATATCCATTGTTCTCCTGTATCACAACATAAATTCTTCGTCTACCCAATAATTGATTTTTTACGCCCACAGGTTGACAACTTTGTTTATTTTGCTTAGGAAAACACTATAATTTTTCAAAGTAAATCAGAAATGATTATATCAAAAGGGGAATAATTATATGGCACAACTTATAGCAGACAGACGGGATGTTGATTTTGTCCTGCATGAACAGATCAAAATGGTTGAACATGAATTGTTTGAAGAATTCAATAAAAAAACAATGGACCTGATTGTTTCTGAAGCCAGAAACCTGGCTATCAAAGAAATCCTTCCCGCGTTTAAGGACGGGGATGAAATCGGATGCAAACTTGCAAATGGAAAGGTCACGGTTCCGGAATCCTTTAAACGGGCATGGAAACTCTATTGTGAAGGTGAATGGCTGGCCATGTGCGATGATCCTGAGGTTGGCGGCCAGGGAATGCCAAAACTCATCGGATGTGCTGCTCTTGAATACATGGTGGGAGCAAATTCTGCATTTATGCTCTACTATGGCATGACACACGGTGCAGCCAAACTTGTGGAAGCCTTTGGTGATGATGACCAGAAAAAGCGTTATATGAAAAAAATGTTTGCCGGCATTTGGGGCGGAACCATGCTCTTGACTGAATCTGAAGCAGGATCTGATGTGGGAGCGCTCACCACCACGGCAACAAAAAAAGAGGATGGAACCTATTCCATTCAGGGATCAAAAATTTTTATCTCTGGAGGAGACCATGATCTGTGCGAAAATATCATTCACCCGGTACTGGCAAGAATTGAAGGCGCGCCTGCAGGAACTAAAGGAATTTCACTATTCCTGGCTCCTAAATACAATGTGAATGATGACGGCAGCCTAGGTGAATTTAATAATATCCTATGTACGGGCCTGGAACATAAAATGGGGATTCATGGCAATGCCACGGCCTCTCTTTCCCTAGGAGAAAAAGGGGAATGTATAGGCACCCTTCTGGGCAAAGAAAACAAAGGCATGCCTGAGATGTTCCAGATGATGAATGAAGCCCGTGCGTTTATCGGAATGCAGGGGTTTGCAGTGGCATCAGCTTCTTATATGTATGCCCTTGATTACGCCAGAAACAGGATTCAAGGAAGACATCTTCTGGCAGGAAAGGACCCGGCGGCAAAAAGCGTTCCCATTATCCAGCATCCAGATGTAAAACGCCAGCTTTTGAACATGAAAGTCTATACAGAAGGGATGCGGTCTTTGATCTATTATTATGGCAAATGCTCTGATATTGTCCACGTAACAGAGGACGAACAACTCAAAACAGATACCAGTGCATTGATTGAAGTTTTAACGCCCATAGTTAAAGGATATATCACAGACAAATCCCTGGAAGTCTGTTCCCATGGCGTACAGGTCTATGGCGGCTATGGCTATATCAGTGAATTCCCTGTTGAACAGCTCATGAGAGATTCAAGGATTTGCATGATTTATGAAGGCACCAATGGTATCCAGGCCATGGATCTGATCGGAAGAAAACTTTCCATGAATAATGGTGAAAGCTTTAAATACTTTATTGACCAGATGAAAAAAACCATTGAAGAGGCCAGGAAAATTAAAGGCATTGAGAGACTGGTTGAAAAGGTTGACCATGCTGTATCAAGGCTTGAAGCCCTTGGTCAACAAATCGGACAAAGAGCCAGGTCTGAAAAAGCGTTGAATGCATATGCCTTTGCCCATCCCTTTCTTGAAGTAACCGGGGATGTCACCTTTGCATGGATGCATCTGTGGCGGGCCTCTATTGCTGCACCCAGGCTTGCCCAAAAAGTTGGCAGCCTGGATAAGGACGCCGTTGCAGCCAAGGCTTTAAAAAACAAAGATGCTGCCTTTTACGCGGGCCAGATTGAATCTGCTAAATTTTTTATTAATACCCTTCTTCCATCAAGTTATGGTAAGATGGATGCTATCCTGGAAGGCGACTCCAGTGTGGAGGATATTCTGGACGTGTCTTTTGGATCAAAATAAAATATTTTTTAGGGTGGAGGGAATATGTTTGAATATCTAAAAAAAGGACTGTTGACAGGGGTTGGACTTGCATTAAGGTCCAAAAATGAAATTGAAGACCTGGCAAAAGAATTTGCCGAAAAATCCAAAATGAGCCAGAGTGAGGCCAAAGATTTTTTAACGGAATGTCAGCAAAAATATGAAGATGCAAAGACCAGCTTTGATAAAAAAATCGAAGGAACCATAGAAAAAATACTCTTAAAACTGGATCTGCCGTCAAAGTCAGATATAAAAACCCTTAACGACAGGATCGATGCTCTGACAAAAAAATTGTCTGATCAAGCATAAACAAACCGGGACCGTTTATGCTGAGTATTAAAAACATTGGCAGGGTAGGCAAACGATACCGCCATCTTTGGCGGTATCAGCAGATTATTGGCATCATTTTAAAGTATGGCTTTGGCAATATCATTGATTCAATGCATATTGACCGTTACATTGAATCCGGTCTCCAGCTCATCCCCTTTGTTAAAAGCCACGAAAAAGTTGAAAAACTTTCCAAAAACCAGCGCATAAGAATGGTGTTTGAAGAACTCGGGCCCACCTTTATCAAGATGGGCCAGGTTCTTTCCTCCCGCCCCGACCTTATTCCCGTTGATCTTTTAAATGAACTTGCGCAATTGCAGGATCATGTCCCGTGCTTTGGATTTGACCAGGTAAAAGCCATTATTGAATCTGAATTTGGCCAGCCCCACGACAAAATTTTTAAATCAATTGAAGAAGCCCCTTTTGCCAGTGCTTCCATTGGACAGGTTCACCGGGCACAGATAAACAGCAATGATCAGATTGCTGTAAAAATCCAGAGGCCTGGTATTCAAAAAATAATTGAAACAGATCTTGAGATTATGCTTCACATCGCTTCCATCATGGAAAATAATATTGAGGAGGCGGCTTTTTTCAAACCCGTAAAAATTGTGGAAGAATTTGCCAAAACTCTTGAAAAAGAGCTGGACTACACCATTGAAGCATCCAATATGGATCGGATGGCCGAACAATTCAAAGATGACAAAACCATTTATATTCCCAAAGTATATTTTGCCGAATCCAGTGCCAGGGTCCTGGCCATGGAATATATCCACGGAATCAAGGCCGATGATGTGGATGCCATTGAACTGGCCGGGCTTGACAAAAAATTGATCACACAGCGGGGGGCTGATTTCTATATGAAACAGGTATTTGAGCATGGATTTTTTCATGCTGATCCCCATCCCGGCAATATCTTTATCCTGGGAAAAAACCGCATCGGCCCAGTGGACTTCGGGATGACAGGATTTGTGGATCAACACACCCGGGAGGTATTTGTGGATCTGATCCACAGTATTGCCACAAACGACTTTAAACTTACAGCAAAACTATTGTGCGAGCTTTCTGAATATGAAAACCAGCCAGACCTGATAAGGCTTGAAAAGGATATCTCCTTATTTGTATCCACTCACCTTTTAAAATCCTTAAAAGATATTAAAACCGCCAAAATGGTGAACCAGTTTCTTGAACTGTGTGCAAATCATAAATTAAAGATTCCACCGGATTTTTTCCTGATGATAAAAGCATTTATATCCATAGAGGGACTTGCCAAAAAGCTTGATCCTGATTTTGATATAATTTCCCATGCCATCCCCTATGTTGCGGCTGCAAAATACAGGAAATTCACACCCTCAAGAATGGCTAAAGACTTTATGGGGATTGCAAGGGAATCCTATAAATTATTTCAGATCTTCCCCACAGATGCCATTGAGATAATGCGGCTTACAAAATCCGGGAAACTATCTTTCAATATGAGAATTGAAGGATTTGATAAAATGTTGAGCACCCAGGATCAGACCAGCAACAGGATTGCTTTTTCCATAATTATAGCCGCATTGATATTAGGGTCGGCAATGCTCATTAATTCCAATCTCCCACCGCTTCTTTTCGGGGTGTCTGTAATCGGAATTGCAGGATTTATTGCTGCTGCTGTCATGGGGATATGGCTTTTGATAGCCATCGTTCGAAAAGGACGGCTCTGACAGGCTTATTATCATCTGAACAAGGCCGCCTGCAGACGAGCTCAACCAATATAGTGTTTGAATGAAAACAGGCCGACCCATGAAGATCCTATCCCTTCCCTTTTGTTGGACAGATTTTAAACAAAGGGCAGTTTTCACAAAGCGGTTTTTTAGCATCACAAATTTCCCTGCCAAAATAAATCAATTGCAAGGACAAATCGCTCCAGGATATTTTTGGGATGATCTCCATTAATTCATACTCAACTTTTACCGGATCAAGGCTTTGAGTCAGACCAAGTCTTCTACTAATTCTCAATACATGAGTATCCACAACAATTGTGTGGTGACCAAAGGCGGCGGACAGCACAACGTTGGCCGTTTTTCTGCCCACGCCCGGCAAGGCAATAAGCTTGACCATCTCCTGGGGCACTTTTGACTGATGTTCGTCAAGAATGGCAAGGGCACAGGCTTTAATATTTTTAGCTTTATTATTATAAAAACCCGTGGAATAAACAATCTGTTTGATGTCATTCAAGGGGGCCTTTCCCAATGCCTCAGGATCAGGATATTTCCCAAACAGATTTTTGCATACTTTATTCACCTGGTTATCCGTGCACTGGGCAGACATAATAGTGGCAATGAGCAGTTGAAAAGGTGTTTCATGTTCAAGCTGGGTCTTGACAACAGGGTACCTGTCTCTTAATATTTTAAGAATTGTTTTTATTTTTAATGCACTTAATGTCATAGAGCACTTATATATGAATATTGATGAAACCTCAAGACAGATTAAAGGACAGATTAAAGGTTTGGGCCTGTGTTCCGGTGGGCTGGACAGTATTCTGTCAGGCCTTTTGCTTCAACGTCAGGGAATTGACATCACCTGGATTTGCTTTGAAACCCCTTTTTTTTCATCTGAATCAGCCCAGAAAGCTTCTCGCGGGACGGGTATCCCGCTCATGACAGTAGATATCACAGATGATTATATGGAAATGATGAAAAGCCCCAAAGCCGGGTTTGGGAAAAACATGAATCCCTGTATGGACTGCCATGCCTTGATGTTTTCCAAAGCAGGAGAAGTTCTTATAAATAATGGATTTCATTTTCTGTTCAGCGGAGAAGTGCTGGGCCAAAGACCCAAATCCCAGAACAAAAATTCCTTGCGATACGTGGAAAAAAACTCAGGCTTTGAAGGTCAAATTTTAAGGCCTTTGTGTGCAAAGCTGTTACCTGAAACCCTTATCGAACAAAAGGGCCTGGTTGACAGACAAAAACTGATGAATATCTCAGGCAGATCAAGGAAAATTCAAATGCAGATGGCGAAAGCTTTTGGGATTAAGCAATACCCGGCCCCGGCAGGTGGATGCCTTTTAACGGATAAAATTTTTTCAGACAGGCTGAAAGATTTGATGAATACTCAAAAACTTTTTAATAAAAGAGAACTCTATTATTTAAAACATGGAAGGCATTTCAGACTGGATTCAAAAACAAAAGTTATTGTGGGACGTTCAGAAAAGGACAACCAGAATCTGCTTAATTATTTTGAAAAGGACAAGGACCTTTTATTGAGGCCTGCCAAAATACCAGGCCCTGATGTAATTCTTACAGGAAAGGATACCAAAAAAAATATTGAAACGGCGGCAATGATCTGCGCAAGCTATACCAAATCAATTCCAGGAGAAAATGCTGACATAATAGTCACAAAAAAAAATATTGAAACCATTCTCAGTGTCAAAACAATCAAGGCGATAGAATTTAAAGAATCAATGATATAAAAAAACCCTCATTAAGCCAGACTTAATGAGGGTTAACTGTTTTTTAAAACAAGTGGTAATCAATTTAATAATAAATCATCTTTTCCCAGAATTCTTTTTCATCCTTGTCCCAGTCCGGGCCGAATTTTTTATCACAAAATGATCCAAGCCTTTTGTACCAGTTTGTCCAGGGATTTTTACCTTCCTTTTTATCTGTTAGCACATCAATAAGAAATGTTTCAATATTGATCATTTCTTCTTTTGGTATATATGAGCAGGCACCGCCAAGATATGATTTTTTAATATTATCCGGGCTGAGCGCATGGGCTGTAAGCATTACAGTTATCACATTTTTCTTGTTGGCGATTTCCAACAACTGATAGCCGTCAACACCCATGATATCAAGGATCGCTATATCAAACTCCTGGGTCTCAAGAAAATTATTTGCTTCTTCAAAGCTTTGGGCTCTTACAATTGTACACATATCGAGCAATTCTTCCAAGGAATCAAGAACATCAGGCTCATCATCAACAATCAGAACTTTTTTGTTTTCCAAACTTATATCTGACATATTTCTTTCCAATCCATTAGGGGTTATATTTTTATATGATCATAGGATCATAGTATAATTCATATACAGAAAGATTCAATACAATTTTGCTTTTAACTGCCCGCAGGCAGCTAAAATATCATCACCTTTGCTTTTTCTTGTAATTGCTGTGAAATCTCTGTCAAGTAAAACTTGCAGAAATTCACTGATTTGATTTTTAGACGGGCGTTTAAAATCACTGTTGTCATATTCATTAAAGGGTATCAGATTTATTTTTGCTTTAATGGGAGCCAAAAGCTTTGCAAGCTTGAGCGCATCTTCTTTTGTATCATTCACTCCTTTCATTAAAATATATTCAAAGGTAATCTTCTTCCTTGGTTTCATGGTAAAGGTTCGACAGGCCTCCAGCAGCTGGTTTAAAGGATATTTTTTATTGATGGGCATCAACCTGGATCGCATCTCATCCGTGGTTGCGTTTAAAGATACGGCCAGATTCACATCCGTATCAAGGCCCAATTGTGTTATTTTCGGGACAAAGCCGCAGGTAGAGACCGTTACCCGCCTGGATGAAAATTTGAGTCCATAATCACTGTCTGTGATAATCTCTAATGCCTTTACAAGATTTTTATAATTGGCAAGGGGTTCCCCCATTCCCATGAACACGATATTGGAAAGTTTTTTGGGATCAAGATCTTTTTGAATCAGGTAATACCTTGCATCCCTGATCTGGGCAATCATTTCAGAAATATTTAAATTCCTGATGAATCCACCTTTAGCTGTTAAACAAAACTGACAATTCTGAACACATCCAACCTGTGAAGACACACAAAGGGTGAAATGATCTTTTTCAGGAATCAAGACGGATTCAATATGCTGGCCATCGGAAAGTCTATGTAAAAATTTTTCAGTCCCATCAACAGAAACCAATTTTTCATCAAGGATAAGACGCTGGATATAAAAATTATCTTCCAAAGTTTTGCGCATCTCCTTTGAAAGATCCGTCATCTGTTCAAAGGCATCTGCCTGACGGATGTAGAGCCACTTGAATATCTGCCCGGCCCTGAACGGTCGAATATCGTTGCTATCAAGCCAACCAACAAGATCATTCCTAGTAAAATTCAGTATGTTTTCCATATATTTTTATCTACCTAAAGTTAATATTTTCTTGACATAACACGGAATATATACTAATTTCAATGATTTGATTTGATATTTTGAGGTTGGCCTCTTTATGTTTGAAAATTTGAGTGACAGACTTGATTCGGTCTTTAAAAAGCTAAAAGGTCACGGCACCCTGAATGAAAAGAACATTGATGATGGTCTTAAACAGGTGCGGATGGCACTGCTTGAGGCTGATGTCAATTATAAGGTTGCAAAATCTGTTATTTCAGATATAAAAAGCAGGGCTTTGGGCCAGGAAGTAATGCAAAGTCTTACACCTGGTCAGCAGGTCATAAAAATTGTAAACGATGAATTTACCAAGATGATGGGGTCTGAGCATCAAGGCTTAAATTTTGATGGGAAGTCTTTGGGTTCTGTTATGCTTATTGGGCTGCAGGGTTCTGGTAAAACCACAACAGCAGGAAAACTTGCACTCTATCTTCGGAACGAGGGCAGAAAACCGTTCCTGGTACCAGTGGATGTTTACAGACCTGCGGCAATTGATCAGTTGAAAAAGATTGGAAAACAACTGGATGTTCCAGTATTCCAATCCACAATAGATATGAAGCCTTTAAAAATTTGTCAGGATGCACAATTGGCAGCCAGGGAACTAGGATGTGACACCCTGTTGCTGGATACAGCTGGAAGACTGCATCTTGATGAAGAATTAATGGCTGAGTTAAAAGGCATCAAAAAGGGGATCAATCCATCAGAAATCCTTCTTGTGGCCGATGCCATGACAGGTCAGGATGCCGTGAATATTGCCGGATCATTTGACAAAGCACTTGATCTTACCGGTGTTGTGCTTACCAAAATGGATGGTGATGCTCGCGGTGGTGCAGCGCTCTCCATAAAAGCTGTTACGGGTAAACCGCTAAAATTCATCGGTGTGGGTGAAAAATCAACGGCGCTGGAGGCATTTCATCCAGACAGGATGGCTTCCAGAATCCTGGGAATGGGGGATGCGCTTTCATTTATTGAAAAGGCACAGAAAGCCGTTGACCAAAAAGAGGCCAAGGCGCTTGAGAAAAAACTAAGGAAGAATGCCTTTACCCTGGAAGATTTTAAGAACCAGATGAAATCAGTCCGAAAAATGGGGTCAATAAAAGACCTCATCGGGATGTTGCCAGGGATGAATAAGAAACAGCTTAAAGGCTTAAATATAGATGACAGGGAATTTGCCAGGATTGAAGCAATTATCAATTCAATGACACCTGAAGAAAGACGTGTTCACGCCATTATCAAGGGGTCAAGAAAAAAAAGAATTGCCAATGGAAGCGGAACCACGGTTCAGGATGTTAACAAGCTTCTAAAAAGCTATTCCCAGTCCATGAAGATGATAAAGAAGTTTAATAAAGGCGGCATGCGATCATTGAAAAACATGCTGCCGTTTTAAGGAGAAAAAAAAGAATATGTCCGTAAGAATCAGATTGACCAGAAAAGGAACAAAGAAGAAACCTTTTTACAGAATAGTGGCTGCTGACATTGAAAACCCAAGAGATGGAAGATTTTTAGAGCTCTTAGGTACCTACGATCCAATGGTTGAACCGGCTGCAATTACGCTGAAAGAAGACAGGATAAAGTATTGGTTGAGCGAAGGTGCTAAACCTTCAACAACTGTCCAGAGTATATTGAAAAGGCAGGGAGTCAGCCAGGCTTAAGCATATGCTGTTTTTTATAAGCAAACCAGGTATTCTCAAAATCCTATTTAAGGAGATCTATTTATGAAAGAGCTGATAGAATACATTGCAAAAGCACTGGTAGACAATCCTGATCAAGTTCAAGTATCAGAAGTCAGCGGCGATCAAACTTCTGTTTTAGAACTTAAGGTGGCTAAAGAGGATCTAGGCAAAGTAATCGGTAAGCAGGGAAGATCTGCCCGGGCCATGCGAACAATTTTAAGTGCGGCATCCACCAAGCTAAAAAAACGCATGGTTCTTGAAATTATTGAATAGATGATGAACAAAGCCACTTCGTTTACTATAGGCAAGGTAACCGGAGTTCATGGACTTAATGGTAATCTTAAGGTTTGGTCCTTTGCAGACTCGGTTGATACCTTTGCCCCGGGCACAAGCGTTCTTTTAAAAACAGAAGATGAACAGGGCAAAATGTTCACTATCTTTCAGGCATTGCCTCATAAAAAAGGGGTCATACTATCCCTTGAAGGTGTTGACAGCCGAAACCTTGCCGAGGATCTTATCGGGAAAGAGATTCTCATTGACCGGGATCAATTGTCCGAACCAGAAGAAGACACCTGGTATTGGCAAGACCTTTTGGGGATGGATGTGTTTGATCACCAAAAAGGGTTTATCGGCAAGATAACCGATATCTTTCCAACGGGCGCAAATGACGTTCTGGTTGTAGTAGACAAGGGTCAGGAAACCCTGGTGCCAATGCATAAATACTTTGTTGAATCCGTTGATATTGGAAAAAAGACCATGCTGACAACCTTGCCCGAGGATTACTAATGGACTTTACTATACTGACCCTGTTTCCGGAACTCATCACCTCGTTTTTTGAGCATGGCATGATTTCAAGGGGTATTGAAAAAGGCCTGATAAAAGGACATTGCATTAATATCAGGGATTTTTCATGCAACCGCCATAACACGGTTGATGACAGACCCTATGGTGGCGGAAGCGGAATGGTAATGAAGCCGGAACCCTTACAGGCCGCTATTTTGCATGCCAAAAAAAAAGCTCCTGCATCACAGGTCGTATTAATGACCCCCCAGGGGACCCGGTTCAGCCAGGAAAAGGCATTTGAACTTGCCTCTGGAAATGAGGGGCTTATTTTTGTCTGCGGAAGGTATGAAGGGATTGATGAACGGGTATACACCACGCTTATTGATGAAGAGATATCCATCGGGGATTATGTCATGACCGGCGGAGAGCTTGCATCAATGGTCATCATTGATTCCATAGCCAGGTTAATTCCGGGCGTATTGGGAAGTTGTGAATCCTGGCAATCAGATTCATTTACAGATGACAGGCTTGAGTATGCACAATATACAAGACCGGAAGAATTTGAAGGGCTAAAGGTTCCCGAGGTGTTATTGTCCGGAAACCATGAAAAGATAAGATTATGGAGAAAAAGTTCGTCTCTTCAGAGGACATTTCTGAAACGACCGGATCTTTTACAAAAAGGCAAACTGGATGTTGAAGAAAAAAAGATATTAAAACAATGGGGTCAGGAGTTGGAAAATCTTGTTAGAGAATAATCTTTACGTGGCATTAATCCATTTTCCTGTGATGAACAAGAAAGATCAACCCATTGGATCAGCTTTGACAACCATAGACTTGCATGATATTGCACGGGCATCCATCACCTTTGGTGTAAGAGGGTTTTATGTCATAACCCCTTATGAAGACCAGGCAACGCTGGCCAATCAGGTGATTGAACACTGGACAAAAGGAGTTGGGGCTAAGCTAAATCCGTTCAGGAAGAATGCCCTGGAACTCATTCGGGTGACCAAAACCTTTGAGGATGCGGTTTCCTCAATTAAACAGGAAAGAAAAGAGCCGGTTGTGACCATTGCCACAAGCGCAAAAGAAAAACCCGGCTCAATAACAATAGAGACGTTACAGCAAAAGCTTGAGAATAAAGCTTCCCATGTCATTATTTTTGGAACGGCATGGGGACTGGCAGATGAATTGATTGATACCTGTGATTTTATTTTAGACCCGATTTCCGGGAAAACGGATTACAATCATCTTTCTGTCAGGTCTGCTGCATCAATATATTTAGACAGGATTATAAATGGCAGATAAGATAATATTTGCTAAAAGGGAAGGTAACTAGGAGGAAACATGAGTAATATAATCGAAAAATTAGAAAAAGAACAATTGCGTCTTGATATCCCTGCATTTGATTCAGGTGATACTGTAATAGTATATGTAAAAATCAAAGAGGGTGATAAAGAGCGTATCCAGCTATTCCAGGGCGTAGTGATTAAAAAAACCAAAGGATATGCAAGTGCCAGATTTACCGTAAGAAAGATTTCCGGCGGCATTGGTGTTGAAAGAATATTTCCGCTTTTTTCCCCTTCCATTGATAAAATTGAAGTGGTAACAAAGGGTAGGGTCAGAAGGTCCAAACTCTATTATCTTAGAAATCTTCGTGGTAAAGCAGCCAGGATCAAAGAAAAACGGTTTGCTTAAAAACCCCTTAAAAGGTTTCGCTGATGTGGCAATTTGAACACAAAGCAAAAAACCACGGGTATATAAAGATAGCAGGTGTTGATGAGGCCGGCAGGGGACCCCTTGCCGGCCCTGTCGTGTCTGCTGCAGTGATCCTGCCGCATGATTTTGCATGTATTGGGATCAATGATTCCAAAAAGCTGTCAGAAAAAAAAAGAAATGCTCTCTTTCCGATCATCATGGAACAGGCTATTGCTGTTTCTACTGGTATATCCTCCCACGATGAGATTGATAAAATTAATATTCTTCAGGCATCTTTGCTTTCCATGAAACGGGCCGTTGAAAATCTTTCAAACCCACCTGATTTCCTTGCCCCGGATTTTCTTCTTATTGATGGTAATTTCACCCTGGACATGGACATTGAACAGTCAGCGATTGTCAAAGGGGATTCAAGAAGCATTTCCATTGCTGCCGCCTCCATTATTGCAAAGATCACAAGGGATGCCATCATGAAAGAGCTTCATGAATTATATCCCCAATACAATTTTATCCAGCACAAAGGCTACCCCACCAAAGCCCACAAAGAAGCCATTTTAAAATATGGCCCCTGCCCAGTTCACAGGCGTACTTTTAAGGGGGTAAAAGGGGTGATCAATGCCCGATGACCGAAAAAACTTAGGACATCGTGGTGAAACAGCAGCTATATCCTTTGTTCAAACCAAAGGATTTACCATTCTTGAGACCAACTATAAGACAAAAATAGCTGAAATAGACATTATTGCCAAAGACAAGGACTGCATTTGTTTTATTGAAGTCAAAACAAGACGTAGCCTTAAAAAAGGACTGCCAAAAGAATCGGTCACCTATTCAAAACAAAAAAAAATCATCCTGGGAGCCTCCATTTATCTAAAAGAAAAAAAGCAGATGAATTCCAGAGTCCGGTTCGATGTGATTGAAGTTCTTGAAAAAAATGGCAGCTTTGATATTAATTTAATTAAAAATGCTTTCCAGGCTTTTTAGAACGGATTATTAGACGTGGCCATTGAAATGGACAGGCAAACTTCATTCGGAACCCTCTATATTGTTGCCACCCCGGTGGGAAACCTGGAAGATATTACCTTCAGGGCAGTTAAAATCTTAAAAGAAGTAGACCTTATTGCAGCAGAAGACACCCGGCATTCAAAGAAACTGCTTTCCCATTACGACATACGAACAAAACTTGTGTCCTGCCATGAGCACAACGAAATTAACAAAACCCCCCAACTCATCACCCATTTAAAAAATGGTCTTAACATTGCCCTGATTTGTGATGCCGGTACCCCATCTATTTCAGACCCGGGATATAACCTTGTCACAGCTGTTGCCAAAGAACAGATCAACGTCATCCCCATACCCGGATGCAGTGCTGCCATTGCCGGGTTGAGCGTTTCCGGGCTTCCCACCGATTCTTTTCTGTTCTTAGGATTTTTATCCAAAAAACAGCAGAAGCAAAAACAAGCCCTTGAAGCCATAAAAAATCAAAGTGCGACCCTCGTCTTTTATGAGTCCCCAAGGCGGATTAAAAATCTTATTGCCACCATGATCAACATCTTAGGGGATCGAAAGGCCTTTCTGGCAAGGGAAATCACCAAACTCCACGAAGAATACATCCGGGGCAATCTGACGGATATTCTTAAAGCACTGGAAAAAAAAGAAACCGTCAAAGGGGAGTGTTCCCTGTTTATTCAGGGCCAAATGGAACAAGAGACTATTGACGAGGGACAACTTGAAAAAATCATACTTGATCGCCTTTCAACCACAGACCTTGGCACATCAGATTTAGCCAGACAGATTTCAAAAGAATTCAAGGTGTCAAAAAAACAGGTGTATGATACCATACTCAAATCAAACCAGAGCGATTCATAATGATTTCAAGTTAACCAGTGCCTGACCGAAAATCTGAAAATTTTTGTGAGCCCAGGCTCCTCTTTGAGCTGAGTACAGGGAAGAACACCAACTATGTGGCATAAAAAAAGGGTTGTCTCTTGATAGAAGAAACAACCCTTTTTTTATCTACTTAAAATATAATTTAACAATACCAATTACATTTTAGATCCTTCTGCATGACTCTGGAGTTTAACTTCAACTTTTTCAGTCAAGGATGCATAGTATTTTCTCAGGATAACCAGAACTTCTTCACGGCCAAAGTGATCAACAACTTCTTGGTTGTTGGACAGGGCATGGCGCAATTTGGTTCCGGAAAGGATAACCCTGTCATCTTTGCCATGGGGGCAGGTTCTCATGGAAGCCATGCCATCACATTTTTTGCAATAGAATGTCCAGTCGATTTTCAGAGGCTGGCAAAGCAGTGCTTTGCCGGGTTCTGAAGGCATGGGAATCGTATCAAATATTTCCTGTGCTTCAAACAGTGTATAAAAATCACCGACGCCTGCATGGTCTCGACCGATGATCATTCGGTTAACGCCATAGTTCTGACGGAAGGTTGCATGGAGAAGTCCTTCTCTTGGACCTGCATATCTCATATCAAGGGGATATCCGCCATTAACAACATGCTCTGGAACAAAGAAACCTTTGATCAGAGTGTCAATACATTCAATACGAACGTCTGCCGGGATATCACCTGCTTTTAAGTTACCAATGAGAGAATGGATCAGAACTCCGTCACATACATCAAGAGCAATTTTACAAAGATGTTCGTGGGATCTGTGCATGGGGTTTCTCAGCTGCATGGCAGCAACGGTTGCCCAGCCTTTTTCATCAAAAATCGCACGGGTTTCAGCAGGTGTCAGGTAAACCCCTTTGAATTTTTCCGGAAATTCACCCTCGGAAAGAACCTTTATTGGACCTGCCAGACAAAATTCTTTTCTGGCCATAACCATTTGAACACCTGGGTGATCTTCCATGGCAATTTTCCAGAATACGTCATCGGCAGACTCTTCGCCTTGACCTTTATAAACTTTTTCACATTCCCATTTTTTTTCATCTTCAGACATTTCAAATTTTTCGGTGATTTTCATTGTGGCAAAGATTTCACCCTTTCTTTCAAGGGCAATTTCATCACCGACTTTGATTCCTGCCGCATCATCTTTGCTGGCATCCAGCATAACCGGTACAGGCCAGAAAGTACCGTCGGCCAGAAGGAAATCTGCACAAACCCCTTTCCAGTCCGCTTTGGTCATAAATCCGTTAAGAGGGCTGAAACCACCTATTCCCAGCATGATCAGGTCGCCCTTTACCTGGGATGAAATCTCAATTTTTTTAAGGCCTGCGGCTTTTTTAAGTTCAGCTTCAAGTGCTGCGCCTTCAAGTTTACAAATTACAAGTCCTTTTCCGCCATGAGGTGCTACTAATTTAGACATATACTTTATTCTCCCTATTTATGTTTAACTACCTTAATAAATGTTTACTCAAACATTTATCTAAAATTCCAATTCTAAAAAATCCTGTAACATGTAATGATGATTAATAAATTTGTCAAGAATTTTATTAATTTATCAGTAAAATCCTGGCAATTTCGTCCATTGAATCCACGTTAAAATCTGCTTTAAGCTTTGGATTTCTAAATGCTGCAAATCCTACTTTTGCACTGGCTGCCGCCTGCCGGTCATAATCAGAGTCCCCGATAAAAAAAATCTCATCCGGTTTTAATTCAAATCTTTCCATTATCAGCAACAATTGCTCAGGATCAGGTTTTGGTTTTTTTACGGTTGCAGCGGTCACTACCACTTCAAAATACGCTTCCAGATCAAAGTCTTCCAAAACCTTTTCCATGGTATTGGTCCGGTTGGTAGCAATCCCTCTGATATAACCATTATCTTTCAGCTTTATAAGAAGTTCTTTGAGCCCTTTTTCCATGCTCATGTGCTTGATAAATTTTTTATACCCGATATTTTTAAGGCTGTCATATACCGTTGAAAGATCATCCATTTCCGGGAAAAGATAGTCAATGGCATTAATTACCGTCATCATGTGAATATTGACAAATTGTTCTTCATTGAGTGCGGGCTTATCAAAGCACTTAAGAACCTCATCATAATATTTCCTGTTGGCCACGGCCGTGTCAAACATGACACCGTCACAGTCAAACACAACTGCTTTTATTTTTATAATGTCCATATTAAAATTTTCTTTAAAAAAACGTGTGCAAGTTTAAGATTTTGGTGCCTTTTTTTCATTAAAAATGGCATATACCCTTATGGTCAATGTTGGTTTATACTGGCTGTCTGTTTTAAGGGTCAACACATCATACAGGTTCTGTGCCTTGTCTGATGTGCTTTTGATTTTAACCTGCCAGGATTTCTTATCATCCTTTGATTCAATAAGACTGGTTTGAATCCCGGCATTGCCTCTCGTCTCCATTCCCAGGATCAAAAACGGATATTTTTCAAAAGGGGTAATGTTGACGACAGCCTCTAAGGTATCGCCTGGATTCCCTTTCAGATAAACAGATTCAGGGTTGATATCGACAATTTTTTCAACAGGGCCAGTGACAACCAGGTTGAATTGTTTTTTCTCAGGATCATCTGTCTTGACCACGATCACTTTTTTCATGGTTTTTCCGCCATACCCATTCGTTTTAAAACTAAGCTTGATTTTACCTTCCCCGCCCGGGGGAATTTGCCTGTCAAAGGAGTGCTGGTCACACCCTCAGGGAGGCAGGACATTATTAATATGCAAAAGGGTGTCTCCGATATTTTTAATTTTGAACTCATGGGGTATAGAAACCCCTTCCGGTACTGATTCAAAAGTAAAAACAGGATAATCAATCAAAACTTTAGGTTGGGCCAGTCCTGGTTGGGGCAAAAAAAATACGGCAATGAAAAGAGTAATGAGAATAATTTTCTTTTTCATAATTTATAAGGTTCCCCTGAAAAATTAATAGTAAAACAAAAAGAATAATCTATACTGCTTCCCGTTAAATTTCAAGTATGATCTTGTTCCATTTTTTGGGGACCAAGGCAATAATGGGTTCGCAAAGGAGCTTCTGCTTCCAAAATTAGCGGTTTTCGGTGGAACACTATTTAAACAGCTGTTTATTGATCATGGAACAGATTTCGTTTTTGTGTTCTATTTTTTTTTGGTCAATACTCAATACCTTAACCACTCCCATCAAGGCATTTGCCACCATAATATTGGAATATGAATAAAAATCCTCAAGGGATACAGGTTTTTGGCAAATAACATACCCCTTATCTGCCAGGATCGCCAGCACAGACTTTAGTGTCACACTGGCCAGCACATGGTTGGATTCTGGGACCATCACAATGTTGTCCCCTATTGCAAATATACTTGCGGTATTGGTTTCAGAAATTGTATGATCCGGGTTCAAGATGAGGGCCTCGTCGGCACCCTGCTCTTTGGCAAATCTTCGGGCCAGCTCATAATAAAGATAATTCAAGGTTTTATAATCTGCCAGAGGTGTCTGCCTGGGATGTGGATAGGTGATAAGGTCCAGTCCCTTTTTGCCCAGCATCTTAAGCCTGTGGGTATATTCCCTTGCAAAAGCAGCCAGAAATACCTTATTTCCATTATCCTGTTCATCTCGTGATACCAATAGTTTGATTGCAAGCGATTTATCCTGGAACTTATTTGCACTTATTAAAGAAAAGATCACATTCTCCCATGTTATATCGGGCAAGGCCTCAGAAAAAATGGTTTTCCAGGCCCTGTTCAAACGAGACACATGATCTTTCAGGCGAAATATCCTTCCTTTTTCCACGCAAAGGGTTTCAAACAGCCCTGCCCCATATTGAAATCCCGAACTTGTGGCCGATACCATGGCCTGATCCTGATCAATGAGTTTCCCGTTCACCCAGGCTTTGGGTTTATTGTCCACATACTTTTTTAAGCCTCCGGACAAGGATTCCATCAATGTTTTTCCTTTATCAAGGGTTTCCTGGTACTCTTTTTCAGGGTCTGAATCATACACAATGCCGCCACCCACTGAAAAAACCACCCTGTCATTGGCAATAGTGGCAGTCCTTATGGCAATTGATAAATCCATGGTGTCATGAAAACTGATATATCCAATGGATCCTGTATATATATGGCGCTTTACTGATTCCAGCTCATCAATAATCTCCATGGAACGAATCTTGGGACAACCCGTGATGGAGCCTCCTGGGAAAGTGGCTTTTAAAAGATCCACAGAAGTTTTCCCGTCTTCAAGCAGGCCTTCCACAATAGAAACCAGATGAAATACATTTTCATATGCCTCAAGACGCTTGTGCTCTTTGACAATGACTGATCCGGGCAGGGTCACACGGGAAAGGTCATTTCTCATCAGGTCCACGATCATGGTCAGCTCGGCATCGTCCTTAAAACTTTGGGTCAATTTTAATCCATTTTCCCGGTCTTGTTTTTGTGTCCTGCCCCGGGCTATGGTGCCTTTTATTGGCCTTGTTTCAACCTGCCGGCCAATCTGTTTGATAAAGCGTTCAGGAGAGGTAGACACAATTTTGTGATCATTGGCATGAATATAACTGAAAAAAGAGGCAGGATTTCGTTCAAACAAATCCAGAAACAATGAATAAGCATCTCCTGAAAACCCGGATTCAAAACGCTGGGAAAGATTAGCCTGGTAAATATCACCGGCCTTTAAATAATCAATGATTTTTTTTACAGAAAGAATATATTCTGGTTTTGTAAAACTTGATTTAAACCCTGAACTGTCTATGGAAAAAGGTTTTCTTTTAATTGGGCTTTTTATTCTGTCAAAGAAAAATCCTTTGATATCCCCTATAATATCATCTGTTTTTTGAAGAATTGTCTTGTGGGCCAACACAGGGATACAAAGCCGGGTCTCACCTGTTTTTTTATCCTGAATCACAAGAATGGAAGGGGCATACAAACATAAATCAGGAAGACCGGTATCCATGCAGGTCCTGGGAAGAGTTTCAATGTGATCTTTTAAGTCATAGGAAAAATACCCGAACAAGCCTGCGTGGATCGGTAGGTTAAAACAATCTCCATCCAGTTTGAACCGGTTCAAAAGAGCCTGAATAACAAGAAATGGATCTTGATGAAGCTGAGTCTTTTTCCCCTGATATTGGATGGACACCTTATCCTGCCGGCTAACCACTTCAAGCCATGGTTTTACTGCAAGGATATGATATTGTGAGCAGTCAAGATTTGATCCGGATAATAGCAGCACCGTCCCGGTATCGTCGGCAAATGATGCTGCTATCTGTTCAAAAGGCCGGTCAAGCTCAATTATTTCCTGATGAATCTGTTTTAACAAAGGAAGATGTTTTATCAATCCATCCATCTTCAGGTGATTCATCTCAAGACCACTCATCTCAAGAAAGGATTCATTCTCTTTTCATTACCTATGGTTGTTTCAGGGCCATGACCCGTATACACGATCGTATCCTCATCAAAAACTAACAGCTTTTCCTTAATATTTGAAATCAGGGTATCATAGTCACCCCCGGAAAGATCTGTCCTGCCGATAGACCCGGCAAATAAAGTATCCCCGGCAAAGAGATGTCCCTTGGTATAAAGACAGATACCGCCTTTTGAATGACCGGGCGTGTGGATCACTTTTAAGGTAATCTCACCAAAACTTATTTCATCCCCGTCTTTTAATAAAATATCTGCCGGTGGTGAATTATCTGCTGAGAGTCCGAACATTAATGCAGAATGGGAAAGCTCGTTCAGCATGGGCTCGTCCTCGGGATGAATGGCAAGCTGTGCCCCTGTCACTTCTTTCATTCTTTTATTGGCACCCACATGGTCAAAATGCCCATGGGTATTTATCAGATATTTTACTTTTAATTCAGATTTAGACAGCTCCATCAGGATTCGGTCTGCATCATCTCCTGGATCAATCACAACAGCTTCTTTTGTGGATTCACATCCTAAAATAAAACAATTGGCCATAATCGGGCCAACCTCAAGTTTCTTTATAATCAAGACAACCTCCTGTTTAGTGCCTGTCCTAAAGTCTGAAAATTTTGGTTATTCAAAACCTTCAAGTAATTTAATACGATCCAACACCCCGTTGATAAAAGAGCCGGAATCCCTTGTGCCGTAGTTTTTACCAATCTCAACTGCTTCATTTATGGTGACACTGGGGGGTATATCAGGGCACTTCAAAAATTCAAATGTTGCCATGCGCATGATGTTTCTGTCCACCACCGGCATCCTGGAAAGTTTCCAGTTTTTTGAATATTTATTTAACAATGCATCTATTTGAGCGCTGTTTTCCACAACCCCTTTTACCAGATCCAGAAAAAAGGGTTTGACCCCTGGTGTAAGCTTTTCTTCATTATTGGCACAAAAATCCAACAGATTTTTATCTGGATCAGATTTGTCCATGTCAAAGAAAAAAAGGGCCTGAAGTGCAAGTTCCCTTGCCTGCCTGCGGTCACCCATAATATCATTTAACCTTTTTTCAAACTTTCGGAAAGATTTGCCATTTCCACAGCAGCAAGGGCAGTATCAAATCCTTTATTGCCGGCCTTAGTACCTGCCCTTTCAATGGCCTGTTCAATGCTTTCTGTGGTGAGAATCCCAAACATCACAGGAATATCAGCCTCAAGACTGACAGTGGCAATGCCCTTGGATACTTCTGCGCACACATAATCATAGTGGCTCGTGGCGCCACGAATGACAGCCCCTATACAGATAATAGCATCATAGGTTCCATGTTTCAGCATCTTCTTTGCAGCCAAAGGAATTTCAAAAGCGCCTGGCACTTTTAAAATAGTGATGTCTTTATCCTCTGCTCCGCTTCTGATTAATGCATCAATGGCGCCATCTAACAGCCTGGCTGTGATAAAATCATTAAAACGGGAAGCAATGATTCCAAATTTCTTCCCCTGGGCCTGTAACCCTGCTTCTATAATTTTTGGCATTTTTCTTTTCCTTATAACATTGGGTCAAGCTGTCATTATTAATATTATCTTATACGTTTCCGGTTTAATCATACTTTTCCGGTCAATAACATCAATAACAAAATCCTTACCCGATTAATATTTCAATGAGGTCATTTAATTTACATGTGGAGCAAATGCCCCATTTTAGCCTGCTTACATTTGAGGTATCCCTGATTATGGCAATTGGATTCAACTTCAATGGGAACTTGTTCAACAACACTTAATCCATACCCCTCAAGGCCGATCATTTTTTTAGGGTTGTTGGTCAGAAGCCGCATTTTTTTAACACCCAGGTCCACCAGTATCTGGGCCCCAACACCATAATCTCTCATGTCTGCCTTAAACCCAAGTTTCTCATTGGCTTCAACAGTATCCATGCCCTGACGCTGATATTCATAGGCTTTTAATTTGTTTACCAGGCCAATGCCCCGGCCTTCCTGGCGAAGGTATAAAAGAACCCCGCTGCCTTCTTGTTCCATCATGGCCATGGCGCTATGGAGCTGATCCTGGCAGTCACAGCGAAGGGAGGAAAAAATATCCCCTGTCATACATTCTGAATGAACCCTCACCAGAATTGATTTTTCAGGGTCAACTTCACCTTTCACAAGGGCGATATGGGTCAGATTATCCAAATCATTTTCATAGGCAATGATGGTAAACTCTCCACCAACCTTAGTGGGAATTATAGTCTGGGCCGCTTTTTTGACAAAACTTTCTGTTTTAAGTCTGTATTTTACAAGCGCTGCAACGGTACAGATACCTATACCATGTTTTTTTGCAAATTTTTCAAGGGAGGGCATCCTTGCCATGGTGCCGTCATCATCCATGATTTCACAAATCACCCCGGCAGGTTTCATCCCTGCAAGGCGAGCCAGGTCTACAGATCCTTCTGTCTGCCCTATCCTCACCATGACCCCGCCATCCCGGGCCCGCAATGGAAAAATATGGCCGGGTCTTGCAATATCATCAGGGGTGGTATCATCTGCCACTGCAGTTAGGATGGTTGTTGCCCTGTCTGCTGCGGAAATCCCTGTGGTAACACCTTTTTTGGCTTCAATGGACACGGTAAATCCTGTTCCATATTGTGAGGTGTTATTATCCACCATCATGGGCAGGTCCAGCTGGTCTGCAATTGTTGAGTCAAGGGAAAGGCAGATCAGTCCCCTTCCATATCTAGCCATGAAATTTATGGCTTCTGGGGTTACCGCTTGTGCTGCCATGGTGAGATCACCTTCGTTTTCACGATCTTCATCATCCACAAGAATAACCATTTTACCATTTTTAATATTTTCAATAGCCTGTTCAATTGTTAAATGCGGCATATATAAATCCTTAGGTTTATAAAAATCCATTCCTTGCGAGAAGTCCCATACTGATATCTTTTTTCCCATTGGGTAAAGCATCATTTTTTGAAACACTTCCCATTAAAATCTTTTTTACATATTTACCGATCATATCGGTTTCTATATTGACTTCATCACCGACCCTTTTTAAGCCGATGGTTGTTATATCTGCGGTGTGGGGAATAATACTGACTTCAAAATCCTTGTCTGAACATGTATTGATGGTCAGGCTGACCCCGTCAATGGCAACAGAGCCTTTTTCAATCATGTCTGCGGCGAGTTTGGACGGAACATCAATTTTAATAATAATGGCATTGCTATTTCTTTTTATGGAAGAAATAATTCCTGTCCCATCAATATGTCCTGAAACCAGATGACCGTCAATGCGGTCCGACAATTTTAAAGCCCGCTCAATGTTGACCCTTGAACCCGGCCTTAATCGTTTAAAAATTGTCCGTTCAACTGTCTCAGGCGCCATATCAACTTTGAAAATATTTTTTTCAAGACCAGCAGCAGTAAGACAGGCACCGTTTACAGCAATGGAATCTCCAATTTTTGATTCAGACAAATCCAGGTCACAGCCAATGTAAAGTACTTTGCCTTCACCCCTGGACTCGATGCGTTTAATGGTTCCAAAACTTTCAATAATTCCTGTAAACATTTTTATTTTAAATATCCCTTAACAAGAATATCATCATCAAATTGAGTAACCATTACGTCTTTAAGTTTAAAGGCATCTTTTATCAACAAAGGGCCTTTGCCATTAAATACCGGAGTACCATCGCTGCCGCCTAAAAATTTGGGTGCCAGAAAAAACAAGACCTTGTTTACAATTCCAGCCTTGAGCGCTGATCCTGCCACCCTGCTTCCGCCTTCTATCAAAAGACTTAAAATTGACATCTGGCCTAACTTAATCATCAGTTCATTTAAATCAAGTCTATTGTCCTTTAAAGGGATTTCGAGAATTTGAACCCCCCTTTTTTCAAGGAGTGCTTTTTTTTCTCTGGAAACGCCAGGGCCTGTAACAATAATGGTTTTAGCAGTGGATTCCTGGTTAATAAGATTTGCATTTTCTTTAATACTTAAATGGGTATCCAGAACAATCCTTAACGGATCTTTTGTCTGAACTCCTTTAATTCTCGATGTGAGCGAGGGATTGTCCGCATGCAGGGTTCCTGATCCCACTAAAATGGCATCCACTTCATGGCGGATCTTATGTACATAATTCCTGGATTTTTCATTGGTGATCCATTTTGAATCCCCGGTAGATGTTGCGATTCTCCCATCCAGAGTGGAAGCGCACTTCAAAATAACAAAGGGTTTTTTATCATGTTGAACATACCAGGAAAACTCTTCAATAAGGAGTTTGGATTCTTTTTCAAGAATGCCTGAAACAACCTTGATGCCATTTTCCTTAAGATAGCTTATACCGCTGCCGCAAACATTGGGATTGGGATCAATACACCCCACAACAAGTTTTTTAATTCCAGCCTTAATAATTTTATGGGTACAGGGAGGGGTTTTTCCAAAATGGTTGCAGGGTTCCAGAGTGACATAGAGGGTTGCATCCATTGCCCTGGGTCCGGCATCATCCAGGGCCACAACTTCAGCATGGGGCAAGCCTGCTGCCCTGTGAAACCCTTTTCCAACAACCCTTCCATCTTTTACAACAACCGCTCCTACACAGGGATTAGGAGATGTATATCCCTTTGCTCTTTGTGCAAGGGATAAAGCCTGCTGCATGTATTCATGATCTGTCATCGGCCTTATCCAGGATCCCATCAAATTCAAGGGGCAGGCACTCTTTGGGGACAAGTCCCTTAAGCTCCTGTATAAAATCGGCTACATCCTTAAATTCCCTGTAAACCGATGCAAACCGGACATAGGCAACATCATCGATTTGCTTTAAGGCTGCAATAATTTTTTCACCCACAATTTTTGAAGGCAGTTCCCGGTTATTGGTTTCCCTTAAATCCTGCTCAATGGCGTCCACTGTTTCTTCAATCCGATTTATGCTGATGGCTCTTTTTTCACAGGCTTTTTTAATGCCCGTCAATACTTTTTCCCGGTTAAAATCTTCCCTGCGGCCATCTTTTTTTACGATTATAATGGGAACCTTTACAAAGCGTTCATAAGTTGTAAACCGCTGGGCACATTCCTGGCATTCTCTGCGTCGACGAACTTCAAATTCAATCTTGCCCGGACGCGAATCAATAACGCTTGTGTTTGGTTTTCCGCAAAATGGGCATTTCATGTGGGTCTCTTTTTTGTTTAAGGCTCAAGCCGGATGAGTTCTACCCTGGCCTTTTCAAACATATCCAAAGTCAGGGGGTCATTATATCCATCTTTATAATATACTGTTTTAATCCCGGCATTAATAATCATTTTTGAACAAATGGAACAAGGCTGATTGCTACAATATAGGACTGCCCCATTCACCTGGATTCCGTGGTAGGCTGCCTGGATAATGACATTTTGTTCTGCATGAACACCACGGCAGAGTTCATGATTTTCCCCGGAAGGCACATTCAGTTGTACCCTTAAACATCCCACCTCCCGACAATGGGGAACTTTAGCCGGCGCACCATTATAGCCTGTGCAAAGAATCCGTTTTCCCTTTACCAGGACTGCCCCTACATTTCTTCTGATGCAGGTTGAACGGGTGGCAACAAGATCACAAATTCCCATAAAATATTCATTCCATGAGGGCCTGTCTGACAAGTGCTCAGTCATTGATCTATTTTCCTTTATACAAGGGATATTGCAAACAAAGGTCTTTTACTTTCCCTGCTGTAATTTCAATATTTTCCTGGTCATCCAGAACATCACAGATAAAACCTGCGATTCTTTTACTGGCCTTTTCATCCATACCCCTGGAAGTAACAAGGGGAAGCCCGATGCGGATACCACTGGTAACAAAGGGCCCGCGTTTTTCATTGGGAATTGTATTTTTATTCACAGTAATACCGGCCCTGCCAAGTCTTTCTTCAGCATCTTTGCCGGAAATATCCTTTTGACTGAAATCAACAAGCACCATGTGATTATCAGTTCCTCCTGAAATCAGTTTATATCCCCTCTCCATCATTACAGCGGCAAGGGCAGAAGCATTTTTGACCACCTGTTTCTGGTAGTCTGTAAAGGATTGGCCAAGGGCTTCTTTAAAGGCAATTGCTTTTGCCGCAATAACATGCATTAAAGGCCCGCCCTGGATACCGGGGAATATCTGGCTTCCAATGGCCTTTGCATATCTTTCCGAGGACAGGATAAGACCGCCCCGGGGGCCCCTGAGGGTTTTATGGGTTGTAGAAGTAATCAGGTCTGCAAAGCCCACGGGACTTGGGTGGACACCCGTTGCAACAAGTCCTGCAATATGGGCCATATCCACCATAAAAAGGGCATCCACAGATTTGGCAATTTGAGAAAAGCCTTTAAAATCAATGATTCTGGGATAGGCACTGGCGCCTGCCACAATTAATTTCGGCCTATGTTTTTTTGCCAGTGCTTCCACCTGGTTCAGATCAATTCTCTCGGTTTCAGGAGACAGTCCATAATGTACAAAATCATAGAGTTTGCCGGAAAAGCTGACTGCAGCGCCATGGGTCAGATGACCGCCATGGGAAAGATCCATGGCAAGAATCCGGTCCCCTGGATTCAACACTGCAAAATAGGCTGCCATATTGGCCCCTGAGCCAGAGTGGGGCTGGACATTAGCATATTCTACCTTGAATAGTTTTTTGGCGCGCTCAATGGCCAGGTCTTCTGCCTGATCCACATATTCACAACCGCCATAATATCTTCTGGCAGGATACCCTTCTGCATATTTATTCGTAAGAATAGAGCCCTGGGCTGCCATGACTGCCGGGCTGACTATATTTTCAGAAGCAATCAGGTTTAATTCATATTCCTGCCGGTCTGCCTCCTGCTGGATAATCTTTTCTATTTGTGAATCTGTCTTACCAATAATCCCCATTTTAGTTCCCTTTTTGTGCAGATCTAATTATCTATAGTTTGAATCCGTTCCAGATGCCGTCCACCTTCAAACCCTGTATCCAGCCAGGTTTGAATAATTTCAAAGGCAAGGATATCTCCCAGAACACGACCTCCAAGAACCAGGATATTGGAATCATTATGGAGCCGGCTCATCTTTGCTGCAAAAAGATCTGAGCAAAGGGCGGCTCTCACACCTGCAAACCTGTTGGCCACCATGGACATGCCAAGCCCCGTGCCGCAAAGCAATATTCCTTTTGAATATTTACCCTTGGAGACAGCATGGGCTACTTTTTTCCCAAAATCCACGTAATTAACAGATACCTGGCTTTTGGTACCGGCATCGAAAACCGGATACCCCTTGTCCATGAGATAGGCTTTTATTTTTTCCTTCAGCTCATAGGCAGCATGATCACATCCAATAATAATGGGCTTGCCTGTTTCCATTTTTTCCCCAATTTTTAAAATTTTGATTTTATAAAATCAATGACATCCTGGACTGTGATCAATTTTTCTGCATCGTCATCATCAATTTCAATTTCAAACATTTCTTCCATTGACATGACAAGCTCAACGATTGTTAAAGAATCAGCACCTAGATCGTCAATCAACGATGCTTCCGAAACAATATCCTCAATATCAATATTAGGAATTTTTTCTGCAATCACTTTTTTTACTTTTGTTTCAATCGTCATGCTTTAGACTATCTCCTTTAACTATTTCTCGTCGTCAACAGTGGATACATTTCTATCTTTATAAGCGCCGCATTCAGGGCAGGCTGTATGGGGAAGTTTGGGTTCCTGGCATTCAGGGCACACGCTCACCGTGGGTGCGCTTATTTTGTAATGTGTCCGTCTTTTTCTACCCCTGGCCTTGGAACTCTTTTGCTTTGGTACTGGCATTGATCTCTCCTAAGTATATTATTTTATTTGAATTTTTAATTATTATATTCCAATATAATAAAGGTAACATATTTACCCCAATTTCCAAAAAGAGTCAAGAAATTAAACCATTGCCCGATTCAAAGTTTTGTGGTAGTTAAGGTCTCGATTTTACACAATATTATTTTTATGGAGAACAAATGGATACAATTGTCACACGGTTCCCCCCCTCCCCCACAGGATATCTGCACATTGGCGGCGCAAGAACAGCTCTTTTTAACTGGCTGTATGCCAGAAAAAACAAGGGAAAATTTGTTTTAAGGATAGAAGACACGGATGCTGCAAGATCCACAAAAGAGTCTTTGGATGCCATATTGGAATCCCTGGAATGGCTCGGCCTGGACTGGGATGAAGGCCCCTATTTTCAAAGTGAAAGATACTCCATCTACAATGAATACATAGAAAAACTGGTGGAATCAGGGTCTGCCTATTATTGCTCCTGCACCCCGGACCAGGTCAATGCCATGAGAGAAGAGGCAAAGGCCAGGGGATTAAAACCCATGTACAACGGCATTTGCCGGCAAAAAAATCTTAAAAAAGGTGAAAACACGGTTGTTCGCCTTAAAACACCGGACCAGGGGGTTACCATTGTCAAAGACGTTGTAAAAGGCGATACTGCATTTCAAAACACTGAAATGGATGATTTTATTATCCAGAGAAGTGACGGGTCGCCCATGTACAACCTGGCAGTTGTAGTGGATGACCTGACCATGGGAATCAATACCATCATCCGGGGGGATGATCATTTGATCAATACCCCCAAACAGATGCTGATATATAAAGCGCTTGGGGCCCCCATGCCCGTCTTCGGCCATGTCCCCATGGTCCTGGGATCTGACAAATCCCGCCTGAGCAAACGCCATGGTGCCATGTCAGTGGGCGAATATAAAAACATGGGGTTTTTACCCGATGCCATGATCAATTACCTGGTCCGCCTGGGCTGGTCCCATGGTGACCAGGAATTCTTTGAAAGAGACGATCTCATTGACAAATTTGATCTTGAACACCTGGGCAGGTCTGCCTCAATGTTTGATATGGACAAACTTTTTGCTCTTAACTCAAAACACATTCAAAGCAAAACCCCTGAAGAGCTGGCAGACCCTCTTTTATTTCATTTAAAAGATCTGGGAATTAATGCTGAAAATAATGCCTTTACTCAAGGGGTTATCCAAACCCTTCAGCCCAGAAGCAAAACCCTTGTTGAAATGGCTCAGGGTGCCGCTTTTTATTACCAGGATGATGTAACATTTGATGAAAAGGCAGCCGATAAATTTCTCAAACCAGATATAAAGGCTATATTGCAAAAATCTGCAGACTATATTGAAGGCCTTGAAGCATACACCCAGGAAGAGCTTGAAAACGTTTTTAAAAGAATCATGGAGGAAACCGATCTCAAGTTCGGAAAGATTGCCCAGCCCTTAAGGGTTGCCATAACAGGCACAACTATGAGCCCCGGCATCTTTGAAATGCTTCTGGCCCTTGGAAAAGACAAAACTATTCAAAGAATTAAAAGCGCTATCCAGCTTATTCAGGATAAAGAATAAAGAACCCCTGCATATCCGACGAAACTTGCAGAAGCAGATTTTTCAAAACTTGTGGCGTAGTCAAATTCAACAGCCTTGACTGCGCCAAGTTTTTTACAGGCAGCAGCACTGGCTGCAACAGCACCGGCACAGCACATATTTTTATTTTCCAGGCCCTGGGCAATAATTTTTGATTCATCCATTTCCATCATTGCCTGAATAGCATTTCTATCATTTTCATTTTTCACCCATTCCACGGCCTTTGTACCTGTTCCAGCATTTGTAAAGCCAAAATCCGGGCCATAGTGGGTCATATCCGTGGATCCGATTATCCTGACATTTCTTGACAAATTATTGGCTTCCTCAACTGCCATGCTGCCGATAATAGCAGCAAAAAATGATGGGGCTACACCACAGACCACTATTTTTGCATCTGGAAAAAAGTATTTTATAAATGGATATTGAAGCTCAAAGGTATTTTCGTCGGGGAATTTAAAGGGCGGCATCTTGCGGATACTGATACCGGCTATAATTTTATCTGTGAGTTCCTCATCCACTTCAATCGGGCCAAAGGGTGTTTCAACGGCACCATGGGTCAGGATAAAAGGTTCGGACTGTTTGTGCATATGAGCACCAAACAGGATAATGGTGTCGATTTTTTCATCTGATTTAAGAGAGGCAATGACCCGGCATGCAATTGATCCGGAATAATACCAGCCTGCATGGGGAACAATACCACCAATAAAACTGCCATCTAAGGGCCCTGGCTTTTCTTTTAAAAAGCCTTTAATGGATGCTTCACATTCAGCAGCATTTGCAGGGTACCAGGAACCGGCAAAAGCCATTTTCTTTTTTTCCATGATTTGGCCTTTCCTTTCTCCATTGCTCTGTTGATATTATTAAAATTCTTGATTATTTTTTAAAGCTATTTGCCTGTTTTTTCAAACACTTTAATCTTCAACCACTCAAGCCAGGGTTCAAGTCCTTCTTCGGTCTTAGCTGAAACCTCAAACACGGGCAAATGGGGATGCACCTGTTTCATATTATCCACGACCAATTTAGCATCAAAATCAAGATATGGCAGCAAGTCAATTTTATTTAGAATCGCCACATCTGCCACCCTGAACATCAGAGGATATTTCAAGGGTTTGTCTTCCCCTTCGGTGACGCTTAACACTACAACCTTTGCATCTTCCCCAATATCAAATTCAGCCGGACAGACAAGATTTCCAATATTTTCCACTATGACAAGATCAAGGTCAAAACATCCCAGCTCTTTTGCCGATGCAAGAATCAAGTTCGCTGACAAATGGCAGTCACCTCCAAACTGGTCTGTATTGATCTGAATGGCCTTGGCGCCGGTTATTTCAAGCCGGTCAGCATCGTTTCTGGTGCAGATATCTCCCACGATCACCCCTACTCTTACATTGGGCATCAACTTATTGAGACTTTTGCAAAGAAGCTGTGTCTTTCCCGAACCAGGAGATGACATCATGTTAAGAACAAAAACATTCTGCTCTTTAAAAAAACTTCTATTTTTATCTGCCTGGGTTTCATTTGCTTCAAGGACTCTTTTTTGAATATTTACTTCCATTGTTTTACCTG
>CALGRI010000106.1 GCA_937880875.1 uncultured Pseudomonadota bacterium | reverse complement strand
AATGCTGTACGAATTTTTATATCCATATCATGTTGATTTCTCGTTCTTAAATATATTTCGATATATTACATTCAGAACGATTTACGGCGGACTGACAGCATTTTTAATTTGTCTTCTTTTCGGGCCTTTTGTTATCAGAAAGCTTACTCAGATGCAGATCGGACAAATCATCCAGACAGATGGGCCGCAGTCTCATCTGGGCAAACAGGGTACGCCTACCATGGGCGGCATCCTTATCCTTTTTTCTGTTTTCTTGACCATAGTAATCTGGGGGAACCTGTCCAATCATTATGTCAACATTCTTCTTTTAACACTTATGCTTTTTGGATTTATCGGATTTATTGATGACTATCTCATGCAGATCAAAAAAAGAAATATGGGATTTACGGCCAAAGGCAAATTTCTCATCCAGGTATTGTTTGGCCTGATTATTGGCTGGTTAATCTATAACTGTCCTGATTTTAATTCAACGCTGACCATTCCTTTTTTTAAAGATGTTTCACCGGATCTGGGAATCTGGTACATCCCCTTTGCCTGTCTTGTTATTGTGGGTACATCCAATGCTGTAAACCTGACGGATGGACTTGACGGGCTTGCCATAGGCCCTTATATCGTTGCCAGTGTCACCTATATGTTTTTTGCCTATGTTACCGGTCATATCCAGATCGCTGAATATCTTCATGTCAAACATATTGCCTCAGCCGGCGAAATAGCGGTCATCTGCGGAACCCTGGCAGGTGCCGGTTTAGGGTTCCTATGGTTTAATGCACACCCGGCACAGATTTTTATGGGTGATTCAGGATCTATCCCTTTGGGTGGTATTTTAGGGACTATCGCTGTCATTACAAAACAGGAAATCCTCTTGGTCATTGTAGGCGGGCTGTTTGTCATTGAAGCCCTATCCGTCATCATTCAAGTGTCATATTTTAAACTGACAAAAGGGAAAAGAATTTTTCGAATGGCCCCTTTACACCATCATTTTGAGCTTAAAGGGTGGCATGAATCCAAAGTGATTGTTCGGTTCTGGATTATATCCATTACCCTGGCGTTATTATCCTTAAGTACTCTGAAAATAAGGTAGATGAATGTGAAAAAAGAAAAACCCTATTTTCTGATCATTGGCCTGGGAGCTTCAGGAATTTCCATGGCAAAATTCCTTTGTTCCAAGGGCAAGACTGTTATTGCCACGGATATTGATGCTTCAAAGACAAAAATTGCACAAGAACTCAATGGGCTTGGGATTAAAACTGAAATTGGTTTTCACGACCAGAAAACCTTTAACCTGGCCAGCGTTATGGTTCCAAGTCCTGGAATCCCGAAAACCAATAAATTTATCAAGACTGCATTGGACTTGGGGGTTGGCATCACTGGCGAACTGGATATTTTCACCCGATACAATGATCTTCCAGTGATCGCCATTACAGGAACCAACGGCAAAACCACCACCACCACTTTAATCGGTGATATTTTAAAATCCTGCGGCATGACACCTTTTGTTGGGGGAAACATTGGGACGCCTTTGATGGATCACTTGATGAACAAAGGAAAAACCGATGTTATTGTGGCTGAAATATCAAGTTTTCAATTGGATATTTCAAAGCAGTTCAGGCCAGATGTGGGAGTCCTCTTAAATATCTCAGAAGACCATCTGGATCGATATGAAAATTATCAGGAATATGAAACTTCCAAATGGAGCATTTTCAACCATCAGAACTCTTCTGACAAAGCTGTGATTAATGAATCAGTTAAAGACTTTTATATGCTGTCCCAAAAATTGAAATCAAGAATTTTCACATTTTCATCAGACAAAGACATCCTGATAAACTGCAATGCCAAAATTGATTCAAAAAGCATTCAAATTATCACCCGGGAACTGAATCATACGATAAAAACAAATCAACTCAAAGAACTGCCAGGCACTCACAACAAAGAAAATGTTGCCGCGGCCGTTCTTGCCTGTCTTGCCCTTAGTGCAGATATAAATGACATTCAAAAGGGATTGGAAACCTTTAAAAATCTGCCCCACAGAATGGAATTCATTAAAACAATTGATGGAATTTCTTTTTATAATGATTCCAAAGGAACCAATACAGATGCGGTCATCCGGGCCATTAAGTGCTTTGAAAAAAATATTATCCTGATTCTGGGAGGAAGGGAAAAAGGCACAGATTTTTCCCTGCTGGTCAATGATATTCAAAAGAGTGTTAAAACCATTATTGCCATGGGTGAGTGCAGGACACTTATCAAAGATACCTTTAAAAATATATGCCCGGTTTTAGAAGTTCACACCATGAAAGAGGCTGTTCAAACTGCTTTTAATAAGGCTTTTAAAGATGACGCCGGTGAACCGGCTATTGTACTTCTCTCCCCTGCCTGTGCAAGCTTTGACATGTATAAAAATTATGCCCACAGGGGCAATGATTTTGTAACCCTTGTAAATGCCCTTGGAAATAAATAAGATGGCCCGACAAACAAAAACCATACATCCCTTTTTCAGTGAAAAAAGCATTCTTTTCCCTGTTCTTCTTCTTTCCGGGATCGGTATTATCATGGTTTATTCAGCAAGTTCCGCCATTAGCATGGAAAGCCATAATACGGTATTTTACTATATGAAAAAGCAGGCTCTGTTTTTGGGCATCAGCCTTTGTGTCATGTTTGTTGCAGCCTCTTTTCCATATAAACTTTACAAAAGCATTTCCTATATCATCCTTTTTACTGCCATTGCAATGCTTGTGGCAGTACTTGTCCCAGCATTAAATATTAAGGCCGGCGGTGCCCACAGGTGGCTGAATCTGGGTGGATTTACCTTTCAACCGTCAGAATTTGCAAAACTTGCCCTCATACTTTTCCTTGGATATTCCCTTTCCAAAAAACAGGATATGGTAAAAAAATTTTCCATTGGGTTTTTCCCCCATGCATTGATTTATGCTCTGTTTGCCTGCCTGATCATTATCCAGCCAGATTTTGGGACGATTGTTGTGTTAGGGATAATCACATGGGGAATGATGTTTGTTGCAGGGGTTAAAATCTTCCATCTGCTTTCCCCGGCTCCTTTGCTGATCCCCATTATGTATTTCTGGGTTTATAAGGTTGACTACCGTCTGGAAAGGATTCTTTCATTTTTAAATCCCTGGGATGACCCCTATAATACGGGGTACCAGATCACCCATTCTTTAAAAGCATTTGGTTCAGGAGGCATTTTCGGAAAAGGCATTGGTCTTGGCATGCAGAAAATGCATTACCTTCCAGAACCCCACACAGACTTTATTTTTTCAATTATCGGGGAAGAACTGGGGTTGATAGGTGTACTCACTGTTTTGTCCCTGTATTTAATTTTATTATTAAAAGGAATCCAGATTGCCAAAAACTCAAAGACTCTTTTTGGTGCCATAACAGCTGCTGGACTTACCATTTATATCGGAGTTCAGGTCATCATCAACACAGGAGTTGCTTTAGGGGCTCTGCCGACAAAAGGTCTTACCCTGCCCTTTATCAGTTATGGGGGAACTTCCCTTGTGATAAATATGGCAGCCATGGGAATTTTAATGAATATCGGGGCATCCAAAGATCATGAAAAAAGTGCTTAACATAATCATAGCCGGTGGAAAGACGGGCGGACACCTGTTTCCGGGAATTGCCATTGCCCAGGCCCTTGACCGGATACTTGCCCCAATGGTTGAACAGACCAACCATCACGTGAATATTCTTTTTGTTGGCACCACTGCACCCTTTGAGATCCAAACCCTTGAAAAATACGGGTATGCCCACAAAGCTATATTCTCAAAGCCCATTAAAGGCGGTAACCTTCTCAGCAAAGCCTTCTCCATTAGCATTATCCTTATTTCTCTGATCCAGTCCATGGTAATCATGAAAAGTTTTAAACCGGATTTTGTCCTGGGAGTCGGAGGCTTTTCATCCTTTGCCATTGTACTGGCAGCCTGGATCTTCAGAATTCCAACTGCCATCCAGGAACAAAACGCTTTCCCCGGATTGACAAACCGCCTGTTGTCAGGATTTGCCAAAACCATTTTCACATCGTTCAAAAAAACAAAAGGGTTTGCCCACAACCCAAAAGTGAATTATGTGGGAAACCCTGTTAGAAAAACTGAAAGTATTGAATCTGAAGATAACCTGAATTTAAATAATTTTGATCCAGACAAATTTACCCTGCTTGTCACAGGTGGAAGCCAGGGTGCCACAAGCATTAACACTGCATTCATGGATGCCCTTGAATTGATGACGGATACTGACAAATTCAATATTATTCATCAGACCGGCATTAATGATGAATCTGAAATTTTACAGCGATACAACCGCCTGAAAATCAATGCAGCAACCAAAGCTTTTTTCCATAACATGCCACAGCTTCAGGACATGGCAGATCTTGTAATCACAAGGGCGGGTGCAGGAACTATTTCAGAACTGTGTATCAAGGGCCTGCCTGCCATTCTAATCCCCTTCCCCCATGCAGCTGACGACCACCAGACCTATAATGCAAAAGCCCTTGAAGAACAAGGAGCAGCTGTAATGATAAGAGATAATGAACTCACGGGACATGCCTTAAAAGAAAAGATGGAAGATCTGATCGAAAACAAAGAAAGGCTTGACCACATGGCCCAAATGTCAAGGCAGCTTGCCATGCCTGACGCAGATGAAAAAATAGCAAATCATATTTTAAAAACAAAGGATATTAAGGGTTAAGCCATGTATCAAAAAAATTACCATATCCATTTTGTTGGAATCGGCGGCATAGGCATGAGCGGGATTGCAGAACTGCTTATACATCTTGGCTATAAAGTGTCTGGATCTGACTTAAAGCTCTCCCCCATTACCAAACGACTTGAAAAACATGGCGGCATCATCTTTCAAGGACACAGTAAGGAGCAGATAGCCGGTGCCAGCGTGGTGGTCACCTCTACGGCCATTACGGGTGATAATCCAGAAGTGGTTCGCGCAAAAGAACTTTTAGTTCCTATTATTCCACGGGCTGAAATGCTGGCAGAGTTAATGCGGATCAAATATTCCATTGCTATTTCAGGTGCCCATGGCAAAACATCCACCACTTCCATGATTTCTCAAATCCTCAACACTGCCGGTCTTGATCCCACAGTAATTATTGGAGGCCTTCTCAAAGGGCTTGATACCAATGCATTGCATGGCAAAGGCGAATATATTGTTGCTGAAGCCGATGAAAGCGACGGATCTTTTTTAAAGTATGCACCTGCCATTGCCGTCGTCACCAATATAGATCTTGAACACCTTGATTTTTACAGAGATATTGAAGATATCAAAGATAAATTTGTTCAGTTTATCAACTCCGTTCCCTTTTATGGCCTTGCCATTCTCTGCCTTGATAACGAACATGTCCAGGATATCCTTCCCAGGTTAAAGGTCAGATATACCACCTTTGGTATGACGGCCCAGTCTGATCTGCGGGCCAGGGAAATTTCATTTATGGGCAACAAGAGTTTCTTTAAAGTTTTCCACCATGAAAAACTATTGGGTGACATTAATCTAAATATTGCCGGAAAGCATAATATCTCCAATGCACTTGCTTCCATTGCAACGGGGCTTGAGCTGAACATATCCTTTAAAACAATTAAAAAAGCATTGGAACAGATTGAAGGCGTAAAAAGGCGACTTGAAATCAAGGGGAGAAAAAAGGGAATCCTGGTAATAGATGATTATGGCCATCATCCAACAGAAATCATGGCAACCCTGACTGCAATCAGGGAAAGCAGTATGGGCAAAAGACTGATTGTTGTATTCCAGCCCCATAGATACACCCGTACCCAGGGATTGTTTCATGAATTCACCCGCTCTTTCTACCAATCCGATATTCTGATTGTACTCCCGATTTATGCGGCAAGCGAGAAAGAAATTAAAGGGGTTGATGCCCAATGCCTATGCGAAGGTATCAGAAAACATGGACATAAAGAGGTCACTTATGCACCTGATTTTAACCAGGCTTTATCCATGATTACCCATAAACTAAAAAAGGGAGATGTTGTTCTGACACTTGGTGCCGGAGACATTTATACCCTTGGAGAAAAACTGCTTGAAATATTGTAAAGGCAAAACATGGTAACAAGAGAAAACACGGCTGTTTCAACACTGGCTCAAGAGTTCAAACTTCTTGTTGATGAGCCAATGAAAAAATATACCTCCTTTAAAATCGGAGGCCCGGCTGATCTTCTTGCAATGCCAAAAGACAAACTGGAATTAAAAAAATTATTAGAAAAAGCCTCAACTCTTGGTATTCCAGTCACTATTTTTGGGGGCGGCACCAATATTTTAATTACAGATAAAGGCATCCGGGGTCTTGTGGTTATTACAAAGTTTTTAAAATCTAAAATCCATATTACCCAGGCTGACCTTCAAGGAAAAACCATTTATGTTGAAGCAGGAGAGCGGTTATCAAGTGTCTGTCAGTTTGCCATCCGCAACTCGCTTTCCGGACTCGAATATGCCGCAGGAATACCCGGGACTGTCGGGGGTGCCATTATGATGAATGCCGGAACAAAATCCTGGGAAATGTCAGATATTGTTGAATCCATTGATATATTAAACAAAAATACCCTGGCATTTGAAACCATGGGGAAAAAAGACCTTGATTTTTCTTACCGCCGACTTAATCACCCGGGCATTATCGTGTCAGCAACCTTAATATTAAAGGAAAAATCCCGGGTACAAATAGAAGAATGCTTTAAAGAAAACCTTACCATAAAAAATGATAGCCAGCCTGTTTCCGCTGCCAGCTCTGGGTGTTTTTTTAAAAATCCAACCCTGGGAAAATCTGCCGGGGAACTGATTGAAAAATCAGGGCTTAAAGGGATGAGGATCAATGACGCCATGGTATCTGAAAAACATGCAAATTTTATTGTAAACACCAACAATGCAAGCTGTGAAGATATCCTTTTATTAAAACAACATATCCAAGAGATTGTATTTAAAAAATACCAAATTAAGTTAGAAACAGAAGTGAGGCTGGAAGGTGAGTAAAAAAATTCAACCCAACAGGTATAAACCTGAGGCCAAAGACGGCAAGGATGCAAATTCCGAGTCCGGCATTGCGGTTTGTCTTAAATATGTCATGACTTTGGTATTTATCAGTGTCTTAAGCCTTGTATCGATATTTATTTACGATTTTATTACCCAGTCACCTTTTTTTAATATTAAAAAAATTGAAATTTCAGGGACAAACCAGGTTTTAAAAGAAGACATTCTCAAGCTTGCAGACCTGACCTTTGAAAAAAATATTCTGGCGATCAATTTATTTTCCATTGAAAAGCAAATTATTTCCCATCCCTGGATTCAGTCAGCCAGTGTAAAAAGAAATCTGGATTCCGTGCTGTCCATATCCATTATTGAGCATGAACCCCTGGCCATTGTTAAAATTGAAAACCTGGCTGATATTTTAATTAATACCCAGGGAAGCCCTTTTAAAGAATACAGCCCTCTTAATGATAATATAAAAAATTTACCCGTTATCACGGGGCTTGATCTTACAAGTGTCAATAACCAGTATCTGTTCAATGGGACTTTATTTAATTCCACCATGAATTTTTTACAATCAGTGGACTGCATTAATATAAGGCAAATAAATGGAGATAAAAATACCGGAGTCACCATTGAAGCCAGGGATATTTATAATCAGCAACCCATAGGCGGTCAAGGAATAGTTCAAATTAAACTGGGGTTTGATAATTTTAAAGCAAAACTGACTAAAGCAAAAAATATTAGTGAATATATTGATAAAAACTTTCCCGACAAAACAATCTGCTCCATGGATCTTTTTAATATTAAAAAAGTGTTTATCAAAACAAAACTCAACAATGCTCTTCGCAACGATTTAGAAAAGGGGGCGTAATTTGCAGGGAAATGAAAAGATAATTGTGGGCCTGGATATCGGAACAACCAAAATTATGGCCGTTGTAGGGGAAATGCTCGAAGACGAAATCAACATTATTGGTGTCGGCTCCCACCCATCCACGGGACTTAGAAAAGGAATTGTTGTCAATATTGAATCAACTGTGGATTCAATAAAAAAAGCCGTAGAAGAAGCAGAACTAATGGCCGGATGTGATATCTCATCTGTTTATGCGGGTATTGCAGGGAATCATATAAAAGGTCTTAACTCCCATGGGCTTATCGCTATCAAGGGCCGTGAAATTACAGCACAGGATGTTGACCGCGTCATCGATGCAGCAAAAGCAATTGCCATTCCAGCCGACAGAGAAATTCTTCACGTCATCCCCCAGGAATTTATTGTTGATGACATGGAATCCATTCAAAATCCCGTGGGTATGACAGCCATCCGTCTTGAAGCCAATATTCACATTATCACTGGTGCAGTAACTTCAGCCAGAAATATTGTCAAGTGCTGCAATAAGGCAGGCCTTGAAGTTTGTGACATTGCCCTTGAATCTTTGGCCTCGGGCGAAGCAGTTCTTACAGATGAAGAAAAGGAACTGGGATGTGTTGTCGCTGATATGGGTGGCGGAACAACTGATTTGGCCCTTTTCAAAAACAATAATTTAAAATTTATATATAACCTCCCTCTGGGTGGAAACAACCTAACCAATGATATTTCCATCGGCCTTCGAACACCGCTGCCGGAAGCTGAAAAAATAAAAAACGAACATGGCACCTGTATCCCGGAAAATGTAAAAAGCGGAGCAACCATAGAGGTAGCGGGTGTTGGGGGAAGATCCCCTAAAAAACTTTCCAAGAGGATTCTAGCTGAAATCCTTGAGCCCAGGATGGAAGAAATTTTTTCTCTTTTACAAAAAGAATTGTTCTCCAATGGACTTGAAAATTCATTCCCGGCAGGGTTTGTCCTCACCGGTGGAAGCGTGCTTCTTGACGGCATCAATGAACTTGCAGAGTCTGTTTTCAATGTGCCTGTACGAATTGGCGAACCCAATAAAGTTGGGGGGCTGAAAGATATTGTTAAAAACCCGGCCTATGCAACGGGTGTCGGGCTTGTCCTTTTAGGTTCCAGGGCAAGCTGTCGAACTAATTTGAACGACGCACCAGTTCAAGGGTTTACCGGAGTATTAAACAGGATGAAACAGTGGTTTAAAAATATAATTTAATTTTTTAGGGGGGTGAAAATGGCTTTCTCTTATGTGGAAAACGAAAAATCAGCAAAAATCAAGGTTATTGGCGTTGGCGGTGCCGGCGGCAATGCAGTGAACAACATGATTGATGCGAAACTCAAAGGTGTAAAATTCATTGTTGCCAACACTGATGTCCAGGCGCTTGAAGCATCCAGGGCTGAAGTAAAAATTCAGATTGGGAAAGAACTGACACAAGGACTTGGCGCTGGTGCTGATCCGAAAAAGGGTCAGCAAGCAGCAGAGGAAAGTGCATCTGAACTGCGGCAGGCGTTAGAGGACAGCCATATGGTCTTTATTACAGCAGGCTTTGGGGGTGGTACTGGAACAGGAGCTGCCCCGGTTATTGCTGAAATCTGTAGAGATCTTGGTATACTGACTGTGGCTGTTGCGTCTAAACCATTTTCCTTTGAAGGCAAAAAAAGAGAAAAACAGGCCCTTGCAGGCCTTGAAAAACTTCATGCGATTACAGATACCGTCATTATCATTCCAAATGACCGGCTCAGGGGAATTGCAACCAAAGGTGCTAAAATGGTTGATATGTTTATTAAAGCAGATGAAATTCTCCACCATTCTGTAAAGGGTATTACAGACCTGATTATGATGCCGGGCCATGTCAATCTTGATTTTGCAGATGTCAGAACCACCATGCAAAAAGCAGGCAAAGCATTGATGGGTATTGGCATTGCATCAGGAGAAAACCGTGCTGTTGAAGCTGCTGAAAGGGCTATTTCCCATCCACTTCTTGAAGATATTTCTATAGCCGGTGCAAAAGGGGTGTTAATGAACATTACATCCAGTTCTGATATCACCCTTGATGAGATGACACAAGCATCTGACAGGATTTACAAGGAAGTCGGAGATGATGCAGACATCATCTGGGGCCAGACATTTGATGAGGAACTGGGAGATGAAATAAGAATTACAGTCATTGCCACAGGTATTGACTCTGAAGAGGTAAAAGGATCCGATAACATACACCATTTTGATCCCATGGCCCAACCCATTGCATATCAACAGCCAGGGACAGCAGCCCAGCCCATTACACAATCTGCTGGAACCATTGCCCGGGGACAATTGAGAATTCCTTCCCAGGAGGAGCTTGCAAACTGGAATGAATTTGACAATCCTGTCAGCGTTAAACATAAAAAAGCGGTTGGAGATTATGACATTCTAAATGATTACAATTCAATCCCGTTTGATAATAATGATCTGGAGGTACCGACATTTCTTAGAAGAAAAGCTGACTGATAAATGGGAAAAAGGCTCAAACCACCTTGGAATTATGGCTCAAATAAAAATAAGATTCTGGAACAAGGAGCCATTGTTAAAAAAGGTAAAGGCTTTATAAAAGCAGCGCTTGTGTATCCCAATACTTATAAGGCAGGCATGTCCAGCCTGGGATTTCAAACCGTATACAGGATTGCAAATAATATTAATTTTTTAGCCTGCGAAAGGGTCTTTATGCCAGACCCAAAGCAGAAAGCACAAGGTCTTAAGTGTGACCTTAAGGTCAAAAGTCTTGAAAGCGGTTTAACCCTTAATAAATTTGATATCATTCTGTTTTCAATATCATTTGAAAACGACTTTATCCACATTGTTCAACTCCTTGGAAAAGCAGGCATCCCCTTGCGATCGCCCGATCGAAACCACACCCACCCCCTGGTGGTTGCAGGGGGAGTCGCCTGTTTCTTAAACCCTGAACCCATTGCCCCTTTTATTGACTGTTTCCTTTTAGGAGAAGCAGAATGCTTACTTGAACCGTTTTTTGATAAATTTTTAAAAAAAATCGATAAAAACTCTTTTTTACACAGCCTGGAAAAAATAATACCCGGTGCCTATGTACCCGCTCTTCACAATGATAAAAATCCATTTCAAATCAAGGTGCAATACCTTAAAAATCTTGACACAATTACAACAGCCACCAGTATTCTCACCACTGAAACTGCTTTTAAGGATACCTTTCTTATAGAGACCCTTAAAGGCTGCCCTCATGGGTGCAGATTCTGCAGTGCAGGATTTATTTACAGGCCACCCAGAATTTATCCTGCTGAAAATATTTATAGGGCCATGGATACTGCCACGGGCAAGACAGATAAAATAGGACTGGTCAGTTCAGCTATTGCAGATCATCCCGACATAACAAATATCTGCGACTATGGTTTGAAACACAATTTTAAACTCTCATTTTCATCCCTAAGGGCAGATAAGCTGACCCATGAATTTATCACTGCACTTTCAGCCGCAAAGGTAAAAACAGCAACCATTGCCCCGGAAGCAGGATCAGCAAGGATGCGCAATATTATTAATAAAAACATTGATGAACAAAATATTCTTTGTGCCGCCCAAAGGCTTGTCAATGCTGGCATCATGAATTTAAAGCTCTATTTTATGATCGGCCTTCCCTTTGAACAGGATCAGGATATTCTGGCCATCGTGGATCTCACAAAAAACATTAAATCTGTTTTTCTTGAGGCATCAAAAAAACAAAAGAAAATCGGAACCATTACCTTAAGTGTCAACCCGTTTATTCCTAAACCATTTACCCCGTTTCAATGGGCTGGAATGACAGATGAAGCCACATTAAAAAAAAGAGTCGCACTTATCCGGCAAGGCTTGAAAAAAATCGCCAATGTAAAAATCAATGTAGAATCATTGAGAAAAGCAAAAATTCATGCCCTTCTTTCCCGTGGAGATCAAAAGGCTTCAGACCTCATCGAATCAGCGTTAAAGAATGGCTGGTCCTTTACCATGAAGCAGAACAAAGCCTATTGTGATTCAATTGTCTATCAGGAAACACCCGTTGATACCCCTCTGCCCTGGGATTTTCTTGACAATCGAGTCAAAAAAGATTTCCTTGCAAAAGAATTTGTAAAATCCAGACAAGGAAAAAAATCACCCGCCTGCCCTATGATTGACTGTAACAGATGTAATACCTGTATTTAATTTGAGATGACTTGATATCCAAGGAATTGTCCGTGCATCATGAAAAACTAAACTCAACCCGGTCAATTATCCTGTCTTCAGGGTCAAGCTGATTGAGCTTTACCATTTCAAAATTATCCACCTCAATAAAGACATTTCCTTGTTTATCAACCAGTTTCAGGTCATAGGTATTGGTTTCCTCGCCTGAGGCCATCTTCTGGGTGATACAAAAATATTCCCTGTTTTTTTCAACATCCCTGTAAAATTTCAATGACTTTATTTTATAAGGCAGGACTGTCCTTGAGGTGGTAAAAAACTCAAGAAGCCCACCCGTTTGGAACATGGCATCAACCAGGATGGGGGCTGCCACAAAGTTGGGATCTTTCACCCCTTTGAAAAACTCTTTTGTACTTTTATCTTCCATAGTTGTGACCAATGTTTTACCATCAAAGGAGTTAATATCCGTGATGGTGCCAAAAAGGCCAAACATGAACAATCGTTTGGGGTTATAAACCAAGGGTTCAAGATCACCTTCCCAGGATACGGGATTAAATGCCGGAAGTTTAATTTTTTTCGCTTTTAATGGCTTTTGAGCAAACCTGTATTTTCCTTCATAGTGAAGCTTTGGATCACCCATGACAAGGCCTTTGGGATTTTTAAACACAGAAGTTATCCTGCAGTCAAATAGATCTTCTCCTTCATAATTTCCTGAAATCAGAAGCTCCTTGGGCCGTTTCTTTAACAGTTTGATCCCGTAGGGAATCTGAAAATCCGTCAATTCAACAAAATGCTCTTTATCTTTAGACAGGGATCTGGCGACCTCAGCCATGGTTTCAATGCCTGTGGCACCAAGGAAAAGCGGTACATCTTCCATGGTATGATCATGGAGGAAGACATCCCTTTCAACATCCAGCACTCTTGAATAGGTTATCCCTGTTGGGGTTTTCTCCACGGGGATATCCAGAAAAGGAAACTGTGCATCCCCAGGGTCTCCCAGAAGGCCGTCCTTGTCAAAGGAATAATCAAGGCCGGAAAATACCATTTCAGATTCAGTCTTATCCAGGAGATCTGCCATAAAGAACTTGACCCCCTGTTCCATTGGAAGGAATTGTATGCCTCTTTGTTCAAGCACTGCCTTCACTGTTGGATGGGTGGCCATGCCAACACCGCCCCATGCTGTCCATGCATAGACTTTATAGGTTCTTTCAGGATGAATCTGTTTCTGTCTGAATAGCATTTTCCCGAGGAAATCATTGGCTGCAGTATAATCCACCTGGCCTTGGTTTCCAAAACGAGCCGTAACCGAGGAAAAAGTGAAAAAGTATTTATACTCCCTGTCCTTAAAGGCCTGTAATAGATTTTGCATACCTTTGACTTTGACATCCACCACCAGTTCAAAAGACCAGAGTTCCTTTTTGGGGATAAACTGGCTCATTTCCACGCCTGCTGCATGGAAAATTCCATCAATCCTGTCATACTTATCGCAAGCCGCCTTTACGGCTTTTGCATTAGTTACATCCACACAATTGTATTCAACACTGGCACCCAGAGATTTCAGGTACTCAATATTTTCAAGCGCCTGCCTGACCCTCGTCAGGCGATCAAGAGCCCGTTTGATTTCAATAGGTTTTACTCCTGGCATATCCTCTTTAAGCATTTCCATGAGCTCTGGGTCAGTGGATTTTTTATCCAGATATTTTGGATCAGTGCTGTAAATATCATTGATATCAAGGATAATCAGGTTGGTCTTATACTTTTCAACCACTTTTTTAATGATTTCATAGGTAATACCGCCAGCCCCCCCTGTCACAAGCAAGGTATCATTGTCTGATATGACCTTTTGTGTTTTGTCTGCAATGGAGGGTTTCATTGAAAGGACATACCGCTTTTTATCCTTGTATCCCACCTCTACCCTTGTATCATCAGACAACAGCTCATTTAAGAAAAGGTCTGTAATCTGATCGATATTTTTTTTGGGTTGTTTATATGAAAAGTCCACCACCTTGACCTGGGTATCTGGCAGCTCTTTGTTCATAGTTTTCATAAGCCCTGCAAGTCCTGCAAACATGGGATGGATATCACCGCAGTTTTCCATATAAGGGAATACAACAGAATCAAATGTAAGGGTTCCAATAAGAGTTTCCTTTTGATCAAGGTTTTCAAAAAGAGATTTGATCATGACAAAAAAAGATTTGATCGTCGTGTTAAGGGCATCGTCTGAATCCGCTTTCTGGTTTTTCTTATCAAAATAGAAATCAAGGGGTGCCAGATGGATAAATCCATTTACCTCGGGATAGACTTTTTTAAATTCCTCCAACCTTTTTTCCGTGGCTTTGACATCGGTTAAGTCAAACTTGAAATCAGCTCCTTTGCTGCCAATGGTAATGACTTCCCCCTTTTTCTGCTTTATTTTTTTAATAACCTCTTTGGCAAACCCATGATTGTCAAGGGAGATGATGATTTTTTTGCCTTTAACCTTAAGGTCACGGGTGAAATCCTTTTTGGAAAGCTCAGGGAGCTTAGATTCCACCGCTCTGACAATCAACCGCTTGATGGGCGATGCAGGATCAGGAAATTCATCATCTTCATTTGAAGGTATGACTATAGTTGTCTGATTTTTTTCATCGCTTTCCACGGGAGTGGTTGATTCTGTTTGAAGCGTTTGCACAGCTTTTGCCTGGATAGTAATATAGTCGGACAATCTGGCAATGGTATTCAGATCCCGAAGTTTCAGATCGTCTGGCACTGAAAAGCCAAAATGAGAGGCTAATTTGGCAAAAATCTCAACCTGTTTTACTGTATCCACTCCAAGATCTGCTTCTAAATCCAGGTCATCTTCCAGCATGTCAGCCGTGTATCCCGTCTGGACGGCAATCACCTCTTTAACCATGGCTGCCACATCCTCACCCTGGGCTGGTACAACCAGGGCCCCAGGTGCTGATTCTTGTGTCTCTGCCTGGTTTGCTGTCTCAACAGGCCTGTCTGCCCGGGATTGAATATACTCCCCAAGTTTGGCAATGGTGTTCAGATCCCGAAGTTTCAGATCGTCTGGCACTGAAAAGCCAAAATGGGAGGCTAATTTGGCAAAAATCTCAACCTGTTTTACTGTATCCACTCCAAGATCTGCTTCTAAATCCAGGTCAGGTTCCAGCATGTCAGCCGTGTATCCGGTCTGGGCAGCAATCACCTCTTTAACCATGGCTGACACATCCTCACCCTGCCCTGGCGCAACGGACACCGCAGAAACTTTTGCAGAGGCTTCCCCGGCTTTCTGTTTAACCGCTTTGTCGTCATTCGCACCAGCCATTTCCTTCATAGTTTCAACAGGTGCAGGGGCTGCCGGGAGGGCCTGCATAGATGCTTTTAAAGCCATGGCTATCGTTACAGGGTCAGCACTTTTCCCTGTTTCTTTTATAGCCTGTTGCAAGGCTTCCCCGCCGGCCATGGCACAAAGGGTATTATCAATAATCTTAAGTTCAGGATTTTGGGAACCCGTAATTTTCTTTATCCAGTTCTGGTATCGCACATTGCCTTCAACCAGGTTTTCCTCGATTCGTTTGACAAATAGAAAAGCCAGATGAGAGCCGAACCCTGCAGCCAGGTGGAGTCCATACTCAGAATTAATTTTCTCCTGACCGGAAAAATTGAGATTCTTAAAATGCTCGGGTATTTTTTTAAGATTTGCAATGGGAGGGGCTTTTCTTTTCTGGAGCGCTTTCACCATGACCACATCTTCTATGGCAGCCCCTAATGTATGGCCGGTAAATCCCTTTGTATTTGAAATACATATGGAATCCAGGTGATCGGCAAATGCCGTTTGAAGCGCTGTCACTTCCGCATCGGCACTTCCTCCCCTTGCAGGGGTATAGGTCTCGTGGGACATAAACAAAAGTTTGTCAGCATAGTCTTCTTTCTTAAGACCTGTTCGTGCTTCAACTTTATTGATGAATTTATTCATTTCCTTTGCCAGATGTTTCACATCGATGCTGAACGTATGAAACGCAGAGTTGGCCATGTGTGTTCCAAGGATTTCACATTGTCCTTCCATTCCCCTTTCCCTGACACAGGATTCAGCCTCAACAACAAGCCCCACGGCTCCAGCCCCCAGGATGGTGCCGTTTCGATCTTCGTCAAAGGGTTTTGCACCTTCTGAAACTCTTTTTTTAATGGTTGCCGCACCCAGGGAAAGAAAACCTGACCCGATCCACTGGTTCTGATTTTGAGATGTGGCATTTTCACCGCCGATGACAATAACTCTTTTGCATCTTCCGACCCTGATCCAGTCTTCGGCAATACCAATGGCAAGGGCTGTTGATGCACAGGCTGCACTGACAAGGGTGTTGGGTCCTTTTGCTTTAATAATCTGGGCAAGATAGGCAGACCCTAAAGGTGTGATTTTACCTGCAAAATACCGGTCAAACTTAAACTCTTTAAACTCTTTTTTCTTTCCTGACTTGGCCTTGAAAAACCATTCAGTGATCTGTTCTTTTATCTCAATGTCTGTGACTTTTTCCATGAGATAGTAGTAGATATTTTCAAAGGCTTCATAGGGTTTGAGAAAAAACTTTTCATAATAATATTTTTCAAGTTCCTCAATCAGGGTCTCCTGGCTTGGCCATAAACATGAAATAATCACTCCCGTATCCTCCTGCATCTCTTCAGGAAGGGCAAACCCGTCGGGAACCTTGATTTTACCGCCCTTCATCTTTTTATACTGCATGACAAGGGGGATATTCGCATCCTTTAACGCTTCAATACCGGCGGCAATACTGATGGCCATGGTAATATCGTATTGTTCTTTAATCCCGTATTCATCCATGAGATCAAAATAACCGAGCTGTCCTGCCAGATGGATAACGTCTTCTGCTTTGGTGATCTGTACAAACCTGGCGTTTCCATCGGGCTGTTTGAACAACTTGGTAATATTTTTATCTATTATTTTATCCTGGTCTTCAGGCGTAAGGGATTCGATAAAGTTTTCACCATTTAAAATCGCATCAAAATTATCTGCTGCAAAGACACGTCTGTCTTTGCCCGGAAGCCCTACAGAAACACCTGAGATCACTATTCTCTGGGTATTAAAATCATACCTTTCAATGGCATCAATGGCTGATTGACGTTTCTGGTGCTGATATTCCTTGTAAAGGATTTGATCAACCAGCTTCTGGTTATTTTGCTTAAAGGATTCAAAATTTTCAGACATATTAATTTTTGGTAACTCCTCTTCAGGTTTGGGAATAAATTTTCTTGCAATTGGGGCGAGAGGTTTTGTCTCAAAAATGCTGTTGCAATCCTGAAGGTATTTTCTGCAGGCTTCAAAGGATTTCACCTCTCCTTCCTTTGCATCCACGGATACGGCTGTGCCATATTCTCCGATATTGATGTTTTTCAAGAGATTCACCAGCAGCCTTGACGGACCGATTTCAATAAAATGGGTACGGCCGGATTTATATACATTTTCAATGGATTTTATAAATTCAACCGGAGAAATAATCTGCCTTGCCAGAAGATCTTTGACATCTTGTCGTATTTCAGGGTAGGGTTTTGCAAGGGTATTGGAAATAATTCTTCCAAACCGGGTGTCATTAAAGGTAAGGGTGTCCAGATATGCTCTTAAATCAACTGAAGCTTCTTTGAGAAAAGGTGTATGAAAGGCCCCGGTAAGATTCAGTTTTTTATAAAAAATCTCCTGCTGGGTCAAAAAGATGCAGAATTTTTCAATATCCTCAGCCTGACCGGAAACCGCCGTCTGTTTTTCACTGTTTTTATTGGTAATATAAATGTTAGCAATAAAAGATTTTCTTATGAGATGCTCTGTCTCTTTTTCATTTTTAAATACCACCATGATTTTGCCCGGAACCTTTAATGTGGCTTCATACATAAGGTCTGAACGTTTAATGACCAGACGCATGGTATCGGCAAAGGAAAGCATTTTGCTGCAAAAAAGGGCTGTGTATTCACCCACACTGTGGCCGATAAAATAATCCGGAGAAAATCCTTCCTGAGACAATCGACTGTAAATGGCAGCAGAAGAAAGAAAGACAGCCGGTTGGGTATTCTGTGTTGAGTTAATGGCATCATCCGTACCAAACATCATATCTAAAAGGGAATACCCCCTTTGTTCAACAAAAATCTGTTCGCCTTTTTCCATCACTTTTCTGATGTGGGCATCTTTTTCAAAAAGCTCCTTCATCATGCGGCTTCTCTGAGCACCCTGGCCGGAAAGAAGCGCAACCATTCTCAATTTTTTACCCATGTCATCAGCAGAGTACGCGTGATCTATTAATACGATATCATCTTCTGCTGCTGCCTTAAATTCTAGGTGTACAATTTTATCTTTTCTTTCAAGCCTCGCAGGTATTGTACTCATGATCATATGGCAATGATTACCGCCAATGCCATTGACATTGGCTGCAAATCTAAAGGGCTGGCCTTTGGGCTTTACCTGCATCAAGCTAGCAGGTTTTAAAATTTTACCATCATTTAAAATAGAATGTTCAGAATTATAATTAAAATCCGGCAGAATTTTTCCTTTGCTGTTCATGAGCATAAGCTTTGCCATGGCTACAGCCGGGTTGGCAGCTTTGAAATACCCGAACTGAGATTTTATGTTTCCGCAATGCATTTCATGGTCAAAACAATTTTCAATCACCTGCTTTTCCACGATATCACCAAAAATATTGGAAAATGCAAACACGTCAATATGGTTGATATCCTGCTTTCTGATTCCGGATTTATAATATGTTTCGTTTATGGTGGATACAAAGGTTTGTTCCGAAGGGGCAAGAAGATGATCTGGCACGCTTGAGCGCACAGCACAATCATTGATCTCTCCTAAAATCTCCATATTATACTCACGGGCTTTTTTATAGGTGGTCATAATATGGATGGCTGCGCCTTCTCCCATGACATAGCCGTCAGCCCTTGAATCGTAAAAGTTGCAGTCCCCCTCTGACAAAAGTCCCAGGCGTTTAAAGGCCATGAGAACTGCCGGATAAAGGTTGCAGTCAACTCCGCCTGCCAGGACAAAATCAAGATCTTTGTGTTTCAGGTTCCGGGCTGCATTTCGCATGGCGATAAAGGATGAGGCACAGGATGCGTCAATCACGTAATTGGCACCGTTCAATCCAAAATAATTGGCAATCCTGCCGGAGATAATGTTGGACAAAAGCCCTGGTGTGGTATCTTCATTATTCTCTGGAATCGTATTCCGGATCGATTCCACAAGCGCCTCTGAAACCTTGTTGCGCTTTTCAACATCAACATTCTGACAATTTTTAATGATATTACCAATAAATTGTTTTCTAACCCTGACAATATTTTTGCTCTGACGCTCTCCGGCAATGGTGCCTAAAATAACGCCAACCTTGTTGGCAGCGCTTAAGCGACCCAGCAGGCCTGAACTTTCAAGGGCCTCGCTGGCGGCTTCAAGGCCAAAGATCTGCCCTCTTTCAATGGATTTGACCATCATGGGGGGCATTCTGTATTTCAAATTGTTGAACTTTACATCCCTGACAACTCCTGCCTTTACTTTGGGAAGCCTGTAAGTAGAATTTTTATCAAGATTTGCATAGGCAGCATTATCAAAATGTTCAATAGGGATGTCGGACAATTGTTTTTCCCCTGATTCAAGTTTCTCCCAGAACTCTTCTGTGTTTTTTGCACCGGGAAGAAAAACTCCAAGACCTGCAACCACGATTCGGTCATCATTAAAATCATAGGTTGGATCAGTGAAAATATCCCGTGGAATCAATTGATAGTTTTGGGTCATCTGCTCAACAACCATATGATAGTTAATACCGCCAAATCCATAAGAAGAGACAGCGGCTTTTCTGGATGTATTATTTTCAGATTTCCATTCCTGTGTGTCTTTTATAATAAACAGGGAAGATCCTTTTAAATCATGATTTTTTGAAAGGGCTTCAAATTGCCCATTGGGCGGAAGTTTTCCTTTATTAATAGCCAATAATGCCTTTAAAAGCCCTGCTGATCCTGCACATCCTAAAAGATGGCCGACCTGGGATTTTATGGAAGAGATACCGGCACTGGCATTCTTGTAGATGGAATTCAAGGTCTCAAGCTCTGCCTGATCACCAATGGTGGTGGATGTACCATGGGCTTCAATAAATCCGATATCTTCAGGTTTTATGCTGTTCCGGATATTTTCAAAACACCGCTGGACACTTAATACCTGCCCCGTCGGGTTTGGTGCAGCAATGGCTTTTCCTCTGCCGTCAGAGCTTGAACCAATGGAATTGATGACACCCAGAATATTATTTTTATCTCTTATGGCATCTTTCATTCTTTTTAACACAAAAATAACGGAGCCCTCACCCAGGATAAACCCGTCAGCCCGCTGGTCAAAGGGGTATGATCCCTTCTGGGACAAGGTTCCCATTTTTGCAAACCCGATAAAGGATTCCGGTGCCAGATGGGTATTGACTCCACCCACAATAACCTGGTCATAATCGCCGGACAAAAGCTCTCCTGCTGCTGCATCAAGAGCTGTCACCGAGGATGCGCAGGCTGCATCCACAACATAATTTGTACCCCGGACACCCAGGTGGCGGGCAATCCTTGAGGCTTCAATGTTCAGTAAAATACCATGGACAGGATCATATCCTTTGTTCTCCCCTTCCATGCCCTCCATTAAAACCTGTTTGACCGTCTCTTTTTCATCATCACTTAAGCTTTGATATTCATCTGTTTTTTCCATCATGGAAACAATTTGCGGGTACCAGTACTTGAGCTGAACGTCATTTCCCAGCTCATTGGAAAGGCATGTGGCAATAATAACAGCAGTTCTTGCAGGATCTTCACAGATCAGACGGTTGTCATCTCCCATAAGTCCTGCATTTTCAACGGCCTTATATGCGGTCTGCAACACCATTTTCTGGCTGCGGGAAAGTCTTTTTTCTTTACCATCAGCATATCCGAATCGTTCCTTGTCAAACTCAAAATGGTCTACATGTCCTGCAAGGATGGTGTAGGTCTTGTCTTCCGCACTTTTGTCAGGGTCATAATACAGGTCGCGATCAAATCTTGATTCTGGCATCTGACTGATGGAATATTTTTTATTTAAAATATTTTCCCACAGACTGTCAGGATCATCGGCGTCCGGAAGGGTGCAACCGACACCCACCACTGCAATCTCATCATTGATTTTATTTTTCGGGCTTGAAAATATCTCAAGAAAGTTAATGTTTTTGAAAAGCGTTGATTTGGCTTCAAAGTATTTGTTGTGAATTTCCTTTATGGTAACAGATCCATTAAAAAAGGCCAGACTGTCCCCCACAAGAAAATTGCCCTTTTCCTTATGTTCTTCATCTTCAAACCAGGTATAGTTCTCAGGCCCTGGATTTTTAAAATCCGGCAAAAACCCTTTAGCGCCTATGAGCAAAGAACCGATATTTTTCTTTTCAAAGACACGCTTTCTTTTTTCCAGGCTATCCTTGTTTTTAATCATCTCAGCTTCAGCTTCAAGCATAATCCTGGCAAACCTTGTGGGTGCCGTCCTGGATGCCAATCCTAAGCTTTTGCCGATCACCATGGTTTCATTTTCCTGGATAATGATGTCGCGATATTGAGACTTGATACATTTGGTTTCAACAATTTCATCCGTAAAAAGATAGGCTGTTCCCACCTGGATACCAATTTTCGCCCCTTTAGCTGCAAGAAAAGATGTCAACCCGGAAATAAAAAATGATGCAAAACAAGTGGAGATGCCACCGGCAAATACCAGGTATACATCAGACAGGTCATAATTTTTATTGATTAAAGTGGCAATGGCATCTTCCCATAACACCATGGAAGAAAGGGTGCCCACATGGCCGCCGGCTTCCCCGCCTTCAAAGATAAACCGTTTGCATCCGCTTTTCAGGGCATTTTCCATCATGGAAACCGAGGGGGTATGAAGATAGGTTTTGGTTCCTGCTTTTTCAAGTTCTGCTGCCTGGGAAGGATTTCCGCCTGCAAAAAGCGCATAGGGAACCTTATATTTTTTTACCATGTCCAGATGTTTTTTTACAATGGGGTTAAAGGCTTCAATGCCCACTAATCCTGCACCAAAAACATTCACTTTTTTGGCACCATCCTTTAGCATATTGTCTGCCAGCTGCTCTGGAAGACTTCCCACTGCAAAAAACGGCAGCGCCCCCTGCTCAAGAACCTTATTTGCAAAATCAGCATTATCAGAAATATTGGCCATGGGTCCCTGGATCAATGGGAATTTTGTTCCCTGGTCCTTGGCAAAGGGGGAACCGGGCTTTATTGGATCAAATGCATCAATAAAATTTAAATTCTCACCAATAATTTTGAAAAAGCCTGAAATAATTTCTTTAAGACTTGTTGAGTCTTTTACAAAATCCTTTGCAAATACCCCATCTTGGCCAAGATAGAAAAGAGACTGGATAAACTGAACATCTTCCTTGTCAAAAGATGTCATATGGGTGGTGATGGACTCATAAACCTTTTGTTGTCCCTGGAGATCATCACCAGATTCAACTGCAGCAAGTTTGAGTTCTTTAACAATTTTAGTCCCCAGTTTTGCAAACACCCGGTAAATATCGCTGCCATTATATGTAATTTCAGTGGAATCACTCTCATCCACCATGGCCAAAAGTTTTTTAAAATTATCTGATACGGGGGCTTCATCTGTCATGAGCAATTGACTGTCCATAACAAGGCCTGAAACACCTGCTGCAAACATGCCGGCAGCAGTATACTTTCCAACGCCTCCGTGGATAAATATCGGCAATTGGCTGTTTTTCAAATACCATTGCATCAAAACAAAAGATGAGTATCTTGAAACCTTGCCACCTGCTTCATTCCCTTTCAAGATCAAGGCATGGGGTGAAACCGCTTTTATCTTGTCGTTAATATTAATATCTTTGATTTCCAAAACTATTTTAGTCTCTGCAATATTTGTAAAATCTGCAGGTGTATCATCTTTGCCAAAAGGAAAAATTAAAAGATCAAGGTTGATCATCTGCTGATGTTTGATCTTTTGGATCAGTTCATTATCATGGGTTGAAAGTCTGATACCAAAACTGAATTTTTCTTTGGAAAGCAAAAAGGCGTTTTGAAGTATGTCGTCATGGGTTAAAAATTCCGTATCAAATACGGGAAGAGCGCCAGCGTTGAAGATTTCTTTGAAATACTTTACATCAAACACCTTTACCGGGTTATAAACCATTAAAGGCAGTCTTGAATTCAGTATTCTTCTAATCATAAGTGTTTCTCCATCAATATTTTTTAATCCATCTCAATCTATTAAACCTTATTAAACCTTTCAAGTATTGTGCCACAGGGCTTAAAGTATATAAGTACACAGAATAAAAGAGTTTTTCTTTAGTGGATTTTGTTTCAGCTTTGGCAGACCATTTTTATTCTTGCCTTTTATGCATATGGCATGTACAAAATTGTACAATTACAAGCTGTAACCCCATGGAGAATCAGAATTGAAAAAAACAAAATTGACTTCCAAAGAACGCCATTTTTTCAAAACGGTTCATAATGCCGCTTTTGCAAACCCTTTCAGCGATTTAAGAGAAAAACTTGATATTAAAATTGCAGGGCTTTTTCCTTTGGTTGACCGCCGGGAAAGCAAAGATCTGTGCATTAAAGAAGTGGATCATCAGATAAAAAAACTTGAAGGGCAGGGTCGGGCCAATATCAATGCATTTCACGGACAGGATAAGGAAATCATTACCATTGTATTCCTGTTTGATATTTTTCACAAATTCAGGGATGATTTTGATCAGCTGATAAAAGATCAAATTAAAGCCGAAGACATATCAATCAAGGTTCCCTTTGCAGAAAAAGCCATGCACATGCTCCATACAAAGGGGTTTGAGGATCAAAGCATTCCCCACTATTTTTCCCTTTCCTATCAACTCAGACGGGCCTTTTACTTTATTTCCAACTCCCTTGTGGGAAGCAGTCCATGCATGCAAAAGCTGAAAAAGCATTTATGGTACAATGTTTTCACCTATAATATTGACCTGTACAACAAATTTTTATGGAATAAAATGGAGGATTTTTCCACCCTGCTTTTAGGTGAGACGGGCACGGGAAAAGGTACTGCTGCCAAAGCCATTGGCAGAAGCGGATTTATCCCCTTTGATACAAAAAAGCTATGTTTTACCCAGAGTTTCACCCAGGCCTTTTCTTCGCTGAACCTTTCCCAATATCCTGAAACCCTGCTTGAATCAGAATTGTTCGGACACACAAAAGGGGCATTTACGGGTGCCGTAGATGATTACCAGGGCGTGTTTGACCGGTGCAGTCCCCATGGTTCCATTCTTCTGGATGAAATCGGTGAAATCCCAAACCATGTACAGATCAAATTGTTAAGAATTCTCCAGGAAAGAAGTTTTTCACCCGTGGGCACCCATGAAATATCAAGGTTCAACGGAAGGGTCATTGCCGCAACTAACCGCCCCAAAAAAGAAATTCTCCATGGCAAGGTATTCAGGGATGATTTTTATTACAGGCTTTGTTCCGATATCATTGAAGTTCCGCCCCTTAGAACCAGGATAAAGGAAAGACCGTCGGAATTGGATGATCTCCTTGACTTTACCATCAAAAGAATGACGGGCACCCGTTCTGAAAAATTAATCCTGAAAGTTAAAAGAATTATTGACCGGCAGCTTGGAAAGGATTATCAATGGCCAGGGAATGTTCGAGAGCTTGAGCAGTGTGTCAGAAGTGTATTGTTAAGACGCGACTATAAAGGAAAAGAAACTAATTGGAAAGAAACTATCTCCCTGAAACAGGAACTCGCACAGGGAATTTTGGATCAGAACATTGATGTGCCATCCCTGGTATCAGGATATTGCAAACTCCTGTATGACCAATTGGGCACCTATGAAAAGGTCGCAAAAATGACAGGGCTTGATAGAAGAACCATAAAAAAACATATCATGAATTTTAAACAAGACTGAATATCCCATGCTCTATTTTCTACCTCCCTCTTTCAAGGGCATTTTATCAATTTTATTATACACATTAAACACCATATGTTTGACCATTCCATTGATTCTGATCTCTTTTTTCAAGTTTATTATCCCGGTTCATTCCTTTGTTGTTATTCTTGACAACCTTCTGATATCCATTGCCACTCTCTGGATCAAGATTAATTCATTCAATTCAAAACTGTTTTGTAAAATAGACTGGGATATCAGGGGGCTTGAAAAATTAGCAAAAAAGGAATGGTATCTGATTATTTCCAACCATCAATCCTGGGTTGATATTTTAGTATTGCAGACCATATTAAACCAAAAAATCCCCATGCTGAAATTTTTCTTAAAAAAAGAACTGATCTGGGTTCCCTTCTTAGGGCTTGCCTGGTGGGCACTGGATTTTCCTTTTATGAAACGGTATTCAAAAAAACTATTAAAAGAAAAACCCCATCTAAAGGGGAAAGATCTTGAAAGCACAAAAAAGGCATGTAAAAAATTCAAACATACACCTGTCTCCATTATGAATTTTGTTGAGGGGACAAGATTTACCCAGCACAAAAAAGACTTGCAAAAAAATCATTTCAATCATCTTCTGATCCCAAAAGCAGGTGGGATCGCCTTTGTCTTAAGTTCCATGGGAGAATATCTTCATAAAGTTATTGATGTCACCATTGTGTATCCGGAGAAAATCCCAACCTTCTGGGAATATATTTCAGGCAGGACCAATAAAATCATTATTGACTTTGAAGTCATACCCTTAACTGAGTCTCTGACTGGAGATTACTTTAATGACCCTGAGTATAAAGACCGATTTTGTATTTGGCTGAATGCTTTATGGCAAAAAAAAGACGAAAAAATAAAAACTTTGAAAACTTAAATGACAGCTGCCAGCAATCCCGTGGCAATAAATGAAAATTCAACAACAAATTCCCTGTGCACACCAGATATAAGACTATTGTTTTTAAAAAACCTTATTAATAAAAGCATCATCAAGGGTATGAAAGCGAAAAAGAAAGCCTTTATTGCCAACACATCTGTGAAAATAGATAAAATAATAATACCCGTATCAACAAGCAACACATATTGTATGATTTTAAAACTTTGCTTTTCCCCTAAAAGGGTTGGAAGGGTTTCCTTCCCTGTGATTCTATCACCCTGAATGGCCATGATATCAAAAAAGGCAGTTCTCGCAAATACGAGCCCCATGGCAAACAGGCACACCGTTGCAACTGAAATCAAATCACTTTGATTTGTCATTGCCGGCAAAAGGCAGGTCACAGTTCCCCAGGCAATGGTAATCAGAATGGTTTTTGATCCGGGGATATCTTTTATTCTGGCAAGTTTTCCCTTTTTTGACATGAAAGAGAAAATTTTAAAATTGTATGATAACCCCAAAAAGCTCATGACAAGCAGAACAAAAAAAGAGAACATTCCCGTGGTAAAGCTCAGGTAAAGACCTGTTGAAGCTGATAAAATGGCAAGAACACACAGATAAAACCAATTTTTCCTGTAAAAAAGCGCTCTTTGGGGATGATTATATTTATCAGATTTAATCGTAAATAAATTGTTTAGTATCTGCATTGAAAGGACATACAGCGTGGCAATCAAAGCATGGTGAAAATCCCGGGTAATCCCTTGAAGCATGGAACATGCGTAGGTCAGGAACCCTGCACCTGCTGCAGCCATTATATTGGTTTTCAGCAAAAAATCACGAATGAAAAATAAAAAAGCTTTCACATCATTTTGATGTTGAAGATTGCTTTCTATTTTCCTGTATGCATCATTAATGATCCAGTTTGGTGTTGACGCTCCGGCTGTGATCGCCACGGACCTGGCCGATGACAATTTGCCATAATCAATCTGGGAAACATCCTCAATATGGGTAACAAATTTGCCTGTTCCGGATGCAATCTGTGCCAGTCTTTTTGTATTTCCGCTCTGTCTTCCTCCAACAACTATCACTGCATCATTTTCCCCGGCAAGTTTACGGATTTCTGCCTGGCGTTTTTCAGTGGAGCCGCAGATAGTATCAAATATTTTATAATGGGATGCATTGGTTTTACACCATGTCTTTATTTCATCGTAAAATGCAGTATTCTGGGTTGTTTGAGCAACTACAACAGCAGCTTCAAACTTAGGTAAAGCACAAAGCTGTTCCATGGATGTGATGGCATGCCCTTTTCCCTTTGCATATCCTAAAAGACCAACGACTTCCGGATGTTTCTCATCCCCAATAATAATAGTTGAATACCCTTTCTGGGCATATTCATCAATAATCACCTGGACTCTTACTACCCTGGGGCAAGTCGCATTTATCACTGTAAAACCGGCATGTTTTAATGCTTTTTCATCTTCCGGCGGAACCCCGTGCGCCCGAATTAAGATAATACCACTCCCCTTTTCAGGGATTTTATCAATCCTGAAAATATTTTTTTCTTCAAGCATCGCAAGTACCTGAGGATTATGGATCAAAGGCCCATAGGTATAAATGGATTCCTGGGACAGGTTAGATGCATCCAGCACCATATCCACAGCACGGCGGACTCCCATACAGAACCCGGCGGTTTTTGCAACAACTATTTTCATGAAAGATTAGTCAAAAGATCGACCAGTCGTGTGAACTCTATTTTGGATTTAAAATTGATTTCAATCTTGCCTTTATCCCCGATCTTTTTAATTTTGACAATGGATTGAATATGATTGGAAAGGATTGAACAGGTTTCATCAAGAAATTGTTTTTCAGCTGCTGATATTTTTTTCTGAAATTTCTGGGGTTCTTTTTTGGCGTTGTTGACAAGTTTTTCCGTCTGTCTCACAGACAACTCTTTTTCAAGGACTATTTCAAAAAGATAAATCTGGTTTTCCTGGGAGCCGGCCCCTAAAAGGGCTCTTGCATGTCCCATGGATATAATTTCTGCAATCAGGCTGTCTTTAATCACCTGGGGAAGGCTTCTGAGACGAATCAGATTTGCGATTGTAGAACGGTTCTTGCCAATTTTTTTTGCAACTTTTTCCTGGGTATAATTAAACTCATTAATCAATCGGTAATAAGCCTCTGCCTCTTCAAGAACATTTAGATTTTCTCTTTGAATATTCTCAATAATGGAAACTTCCAGGACCTGTTCATCCGTCAGATTTTTTACAAACACAGGCACATGGGTCAAATTGACTTCCCTGGCAGCGCGAAGTCTTCTCTCCCCTGCTATCAACTCATAGGAATCATCAAGATGCCTTACCAGCAAAGGTTGCAGAACACCCTGCTGTGCAATGGATTCCTTAAGCAGGTCCATTTCTTCCTGGCTGAAAACGGTTCTAGGCTGATACCTGTTAGGTTTTATATCTTCAATGGAACACATGAAAAAATCAGGACTGCTCTCCGACATGTCAAAATCCGGAATCAGTGCTGAAATTCCCCTTCCCAGACCAGTGTTTTTCTTTTTCCTTTTCATCATCTTTTTACGTGTGACCTCCGGGTTACGTGTGACCTCCGGGTTAGAAGTTCCCTTGCAAAAGTAATATAACTTTTTGACCCTGTTGACAGCTTATCATATAAAATAATCGGCAATCCATAGCTTGGTGCTTCTCCAAGCCTCACATTACGCGGTATTTTTGTTTTGAAAACCATATCTTTGAAATATTTTTTTGCATCTTCAACAACATTTTGAGCAAGATTTGTTCGTTTGTCATACATGGTCAAAAGGATCCCTTTGATCTTCAATCCGGGATTAAAAGATGCTTTAACGCGTTTAATGGTATCCAGGAGTTGCCCCAGGCCTTCCAGTGCATAAAATTCACTCTGAAGGGGTATCAAAACTGAATCTGAAGCTGCAAACGCGTTTAATGTCAACAAACTTAAAGCCGGAGGGCAATCAATGATAATATAATCAAAATTTCCCTTTACCGGTTCCAGAAGCGTTTTAAGCTTTTTCTCCCTGTCCCTTTCCGACACCATCTCAATTTCAAAGCCTATGAGATCCGTATCAGCCGGAATCATCATTAATTTTGGTAAAATAGTGGGAAAAATAATATCTTCAACCCCAATCTCACCAATCAGGCCCTGGTACAAAGAATATTCCAGGGAGGGTTTATCGATCCCCATACCTGTTGTTGCATTTGCCTGGGAATCACAATCAACAAGCAATACTTTTTTTCCGATTGTGGCAAGAGCGGCTGAAAGATTAACAGCGGTCGTTGTTTTTCCAACGCCACCTTTCTGGTTTGCTATACTGATAATTTGAGTCATGATCAGATTTCATTACCACAATTAATTTTCTTAGGCAAACTATTAAAATTCTCAAATCTTATTTTTTATTTTTAAAAATATAAACCATAAAAAAAGCCTTATACAGCAAATTACTTGCTGTATAAGGCTGACTTAATCTTAAAATTTCAGATATGCAAATTACATGGCAGATTCCGGGTGAAACACATCCACTTCTTTTAAATCATCACCAAGATAGGTTCTTTCATTAGGGCCCAGTATACCCAGGGAAAGATTTAACAGAGTCCACAGATGAACTGTTTCCCATGCATGGTCATTGACCTCGGCCATATCATGCACCTGGGCATGACAATTATGGCATGGGGTGATGCAATAGGTGGCTTTTGTTGCAAGGATCTGGTTGGCCTTTGTCTGTCCATAAGCCCTTCTTTGCTCCTGAAAACCAGACTGGAGGAATCCGCCACCGCCGCCGCAGCAAAAATTATTTGATTTATTGGGTGTCATGTCAATTAAATTTTCTTCACCCACAACTTTCTTGACAACATATCTCATTTCTTCGGCAACCGGGTCACCAAGCGTTTTCCTCACCAGCTGACAGGGATCCTGAAGTGTGAACTTGATTTTCCTGTCTTTGTTCCAGTCAGAAGACGGTTTGAGTTTGCCTTCCCTGATCCATTGAGCATAAAGTTGAATAATACTTTTAATTTCAAAATTGTAAGGGATCTTGAATTTTTTCAGTCCTGCCAGGACTGCGAAAAGTTCGTGCCCTCACTCCGTGTTGAGCCAGACTTTACAGCCCAGATCCTCCACGGCTTTTACCTTTGTCCGGATAATTTTTTCCCAGGTTTCATTTTCAGCCAGAAACATGCAATAATTTTCCGCTGCCCAGCCTTTTGTGCCATAGGTCCAGTCTGCCCCTGCAAGGTGCAGGATCTTCCAAAGCGGAACCATTTCATCAGGTTCTGTTACAGGCTCTCTGGAGTTCTGGTTCAAAAAATAATAGGCCCCTTCCCGGTTTACATCTGCCGTCATCTCTTCAAATTCAGGCTGTGCTTCCTGGTATTCTTCAAGAACATCTTCCACAACAAATTGAAAATCTTCTTCATTGGCACCCATGGCAGAACAGGTGTCGTTCTTTAATGCCATGTCGCATGAACCCCTGATACCTTTTGGTCTTTCATCTCTTGGCCATTGCGCTCTTGCATTGAATACAAGCTGGGGAATATTAATTTCCATGGGACAGACATAAATACACCGCATACACATGGTACACATCCATACCCAGTTTGAGTTCAACACTTCTTCATCCATTCCAAGTGCTGCCATTCTCAGGAACTTTCTTGGATCCATTCCTTCAAGACCCGTTGCAGGACAACCTGATGCACAAGCACCGCATGTCAGGCATGCATTCAAATTCCCGCCATCAGGCAAAAGCTTCATTACCTTATCTTTAAAAACGCTCTTCCTTGCGCCTCCAATTTTAATAGCTGTATCTCCCATGCTATTGTTTTCCCCCTGTATATCCAAATTTAAAGTCTTTTCATCACCTTATCGTATATTAACTAAAATTTTTTAAACAAAGTTCTTTTTCTCTTATTCCGTCTTTCATGTCAACCATATTTTAAAAATAAAGATTCAAAATTTGACATTTTTGAACTTTAAGTTACTATTCAACTGCTATGAATAAACCCAAAAAAATAGATTCGACAATAGACCCGAAAAGAGGATCAGTGACAAGAAAGAAAAAAGACCGGCAGTTTAGCAGGCCTTCCAACATAATTTTTAACCCTGATCTGCCCATCACCTCAAAAAAACAAGACATCATCAATGCCATTAAAAACAATAAAGTGGTGATTATTTCTGGGGAAACAGGGTCTGGAAAAACCACCCAGATTCCCAAATTCTGTCTTGAAGCAGGACAGGGAATAAAAGGAATGATCGGCTGTACACAGCCAAGACGAATAGCGGCCATCAATGTTGCAAAACGAATTGCCGAGGAACTCAATGAAAGTATTGGCCAGTCTGTTGGATATAAAATCAGATTTGATGATAAAACCCGGGGCCAGACCTGTATAAAAATAATGACGGATGGGATACTGCTTGCGGAAACTCAAGGCGACAGGTTCTTAAATGAATATGATACCATTATTGTAGATGAAGCCCACGAACGAAGCCTGAATATTGACTTCACCCTGGGCATTTTGAGAGACCTGGTTAAAAAAAGGAATGATCTCAAACTGATAATCACATCTGCCACCATTGATACGCAAAAATTTTCCAAAGCCTTTGACAATGCTCCTATCATTGAAGTCACAGGACGGATGTACCCGGTTGAGACTATCTATATGCCCTTTTTAAATAAAGAGGATGGAAATGGGACCATTGAAGACCAGGGGTATGTGGAAGCTGCAGCAGATGCTGTAAATCTTCTTCTTTCCCAATCCAGGTCCGGTGACATCCTAGTATTCATGCCCACAGAGCAGGATATCGGAGAAACCATAGAATTGATCCGGGGAAAAAATCATCCCAGTGTCACGGTTCTGCCTCTTTTTGCAAGACTTTCAGCAAATGAGCAGGCCAAAATTTTTTCCCGGCAAGTTGGACGAAAGATCATCGTTGCAACCAATGTGGCAGAAACCTCCTTGACCATACCCGGGATTAAATATGTAGTTGACACAGGGCTTGCAAGGATTCCTGAGTATTCTCCCCGGACAAGGACCACCTCCCTTCCCGTCAGCCCTATTTCCCAGTCTTCCGCCAACCAGAGGCTGGGCCGTTGCGGCAGGGTGGAAAATGGAATCTGCATACGGTTGTTTGATGAAGATGATTTTGGGGCCAGGCCTTTTTTTACCTCCCCTGAAATCTTAAGAAGCAACCTTGCTGAAGTCATATTACGAATGATCTCATTAAATCTCGGGGATGTCGCTACCTTTCCATTCATTGATACACCAGTGCCCAAAAGTGTTAAGGACGGATTTGATACCTTGATTGAACTTTCCGCTATTAAAGAAGAAAAGTCCCACAAAATACAAAAAAAGAAAAAAACATATGCTCTGACAAAAATCGGACGGACCATGGCCAGGCTTCCCATAGATCCCAAATTATCCAGGATCTTGATAGAAGCCGACAGAAACGGATGCTTGAAAGAAGCTGCTATCATTACAACGGTCCTTGCCATTGCAGATCCACGGCAAAGGCCGGCAGATAAAACCCAGGCAGCCGATCAAAAACATGCATTGTACAAAGACCCGGGTTCTGATTTTATTACGCTTCTAAATATATGGAATGCGGTTAAAACTGCTGAAAAAGAATTAAGTTCCCGCGCCAGACTCAAAAAATACTGCCAGGACCACTTCCTGTCCTTTAAACGCATGAGGGAATGGAATGAAATTCATGGCCAGATTATCAGGATACTGAAAGACCATGATTTGCAGGGTGAAAAAGAATTTACCCCTCCAACAGGAACCTCTGGCATGAAAGCTAAAGAATTTGAATTTGGCGGGCCTTTATATATTGCCCTGCATAAAGCCATTTTAGCCGGGTATCTTGCCAATATTGCCCATAAAAAGGAAAAACACCTCTTCAGCGCTGCAAAGGGCCAGCAGGCAATGATATTCCCCGGATCAGGTCTTTTTAAGACTGCCAGCAACTGGATTGTGGCGGCGGAATTTGTGAAAACCAGTCAGCTTTTTGCAAGAACGGTTGCCACCATTGATCCTGAATGGCTTGAACAGATCGGCAAAGACCTTTGTGTCCATACCTATTCAGATCCACACTGGGAAAAAAAACGCGGTGAAGTGATTGCAAAAGAACAGATATCCCTGTTTGGACTGATTATTGTAAATGACCGAAATATTGCTTATGGCCAGATAAACCCCGAAGAATCAGGGGAAATATTTATACGTCATGCTCTGGTCCAGGGAGAAATCCTTCAAAAATTTGAATTTATGACCCATAACCTTCAACTCATGGATGAGCTTGAAACCCTTGAACATAAACGGCGAAAAAAGGATATTCTGGCATCAGAAGAGGATATTTTTGCTTTTTACCAGTCAAGACTGCCAGGGCCTTTTTATAATATCAGAACCTTTTCCAAATTTATTAAAGACCAGAAAAACCAGGATTTTTTAAAAATGACACTGGAAGATCTTCAAAAATCTGCCTTTGATGGACATGAACTGTCTTTATTCCCCGATACCCTGAAAATGGCCCAGGCTAAATTCAGGCTGGAATATGAATTCAATCCCGGGTCTAAAAAAGATGGAATCACCCTGAACGTTCCTGCTGCCTCAGCCATGCTTGTCTCAAAAAACAGTGTGGACAGGCTGGTTCCAGGCCTGTTTGAAGAAAAAATTGCCGCCCTGATAAAGGCGCTCCCCAAAAAATACCGGGTAAAACTGGTGCCTGTGTCTGAAAAAGCAGCCATCATTGCAAGAGAATTGCCAAACGAAGATGCCCCCTTGTTTTCACAGCTCTCCGCCTTTATTCAAAACCGATTTAATTTTATCATCCCGGCAAATCTCTGGTCTGATAAAGAACTTGCGGACCACTTAAAAATGCGATTCTCCATCCGGGATGAAAAAGGCCATGAGATAAAAGCCTTGCGGGATAAAGCCGTTTTAAATCAATTTTCAGCAACTACCATTCCCCAAAAAAACAATGCCTTTGAAAGAGCCCAAAAAGAACATGAAATAATCGATATCAGAGAATGGAATTTTAAAGACCTTGAAGACTTTATTATCATATCCCAGGACAAGGAATTTACCCGGAAAGGCTTTTTTGGCCTGAAAATTGAAACACAACCTGATTCAAAAACCAGACCCCCAATAATATCCCTCAGGCTTTTCAATTCAGAACAGGTGGCTTTTGAATCCCATTGCCAGGGGATAAAAGAATTATTTAAACTATCTTATCCAGATGATTTCAAGGCGCTTAGAAAAGACATCAATGCATCTTCCGGGATAAAACAGATGGCGCCTTTTTTCAATGGCCAGACAAAATTTCAGCAATCCTTGTTCAATATTATCACCCATACCCTGTTTGAAAAAAATCTCAGAACAAAAAAAGCGTTTGAGCTTCATGCCCAGACCCAATTAAAACAGCTTTTCAATACGGGACAGGACTTTATTAAAACCTTTCTTGTTCTGGGAAAAGAATATCAATCCTGCTTTGAACTTATCCAGAAGTTATCTTTTCAACATCAGAAAAAAGAAAAAATCTTTATAATATTAACCGGGCTGTTCAAAGATCTCAAACACCTTGTGCCTGAAAATTTTGTTGACCTGTATGATTACGAAAGGATCAAACAGCTTCACCGCTATATCGCCTGTACCCGGATCAGGGCCCAAAGAGCGGTTAACAATCCTTTAAAAGAAGAAAAAAAAGCATTACAGCTAACCGATTACACCATTCACCTGAATAATCTTTTAACCTCGCTTTCAAAAGACTCAATGCCAGAAAAATCCCAAAGAATAGAACAGTTTTTCTGGCTTTTAGAAGAATATAAAATTTCTTTATTTGCTCCGGAACTGAAAACAGCCATAAAGATTTCTGCCAAAAAACTGGATGCATTTTTAATCAAACTATCTACAATGCTCTGATGAACAATTTGTTCAACAAAATTTTCCCGAAATTAATCAATTTACCTTGCGCCACAATATATGTTATTGTAATTCTTATTTGGATTGACCAGAATATTAAACGCATTCTGATGGTCTTATGGCCTGGGAAGTGTGCTGGAGGCAAGCATTCTGCTCCAAGAATCAAGCCTAATTTGACATAAAAGGAAAGTCACATGGCGCAAAAACCAACCTATGAGGCATTAAAAAAAAAGATTCAAAAATTAGAGCAGGCAGAATCTAATCGCAAACGCAGCGAAAAACAACTCATTCACTCCCACGATTTGATGGATTATATTATTTCTCATGCCCGAAGTGCAATTGCCGTATTTGACAGGGATTTAAAGTATATATATGTCAGCACACGATATCTAACTGATTACAAGGTTAAAGAGCAGCATGTAATTGGCAAATGCCACTATGATGTTTTTCCGGATCTTCCTCAAAAATGGAAAGACGTGCATCAAAAATCATTAGCCGGGGAGGTGTTAAGCGCAGAGGAAGATCCTTATTATAGAGAGGACGGCTCCGTGCATTGGACACGCTGGGAATGCCGTCCCTGGTATGAATCCGATGGTTCAATCGGTGGTATCATTATATACAATGAGGTTATCAACGAATGGAAGAAGATCGAGGAAACGTTGCGAAAGAGTGAACAGCTGCTTTCCACTCATCTTTTAAATACACCGATTGGAGCAATTTCCTGGGACTTGAATTTCAAGACTGTTGAGTGGAACCCTGCTGCCGAAAATATATTTGGTTATACCAAAGAAGAGGTTATCGGCAAACATATTACTGAACTTATTCTTCCTGAAGATATGAAGGAATTGGTTGAGGGCATTTTCCAGGATATGTTATCTGAAAAAGGTGGTGATACACATAGTATAAACGAGAATATAACTAAAGGCGGCAGGCGAATCACATGTGAGTGGTACAATACAGCCCTGAAAGATGTTGATGGCAGGGGTATTGGCATGGCATCACTGGTACAGGATATCACCGAACGTAAACAGACTGAGGAAGCGCTGAAAGAGAGCGAAGAACGACTAAAAACCATTCTATCTGCAACTCCTGATCCAATTGTAATATATAGCAATCAGGGTGAGACTGAATATCTGAATCCAGCCTTTGTTGATGTATTCGGATGGACTTTGGATGAATTAAAAGGCAAGCGCATACCCTTTGTCCCTGATGATCAAGAACAGATAACTTCTGAAAAAACAAAAGAGCTGTTGGGCTCCGGGAATAAAGTACAATTTGAGACTCAAAGGCTTACAAAGCACGGCAGCAGTATAGATGTTATCATAAGTGCATCCTGCATAAAAAATCTAAATAATAAAATATCAAAGCTGATTGTAATTTTAAAAGACATCACTGACCAGAAGCAGGCTAAACAGGAATTAAAATTACTTAACTTGAAGTTGGAACACGAGGCCACACATGATCCTTTAACCGGAGCCCCGAACCGGCGTGCCATTTTAGACAGACTGAGCGAAGAACTGGCCCGTGCTAAGAGGGGGAACTTGAAGCTAAGCATTGGGTTATGTGACATTGATCACTTCAAACATGTCAATGACAAGTATGGTCACCAGATGGGCGACGATGTCCTGTGCAATTTTGTCAAAACTGTCCAGAACACCCTTAGGCCTTATGACCTTGTGGGCCGATACGGTGGAGAAGAGTTTTTATTCGTTATACCCGATTTGCCCTCTTCTAGCGGATTGGTTGAAGAAAGGATCTATGAGCGCGTGAGGGCAAAAATAGCCGACCATAAAATGGTCACAAGATCAGGAGAGGTTAGTATAACGATCAGTATCGGCATTGCAAGTAGAAGAGGTGATGATACAGCAGATGCAATGA
>CALGRI010000105.1 GCA_937880875.1 uncultured Pseudomonadota bacterium | reverse complement strand
ATTTCTTGACTGGATTTCTGGGGTAAGAAGGGATTTCCATATGCACCCGGAACTGTCAAACCAGGAATATAGAACGACACAACAAATCTGTTCAATTTTAAAAGAACTTGATATTCAAGTTCAAACTCTTCCCAAATCACCGGGAGCAGTGGCTTTGATCCAAGGCAGCAGTCCAGGCCCCACCCTGGCTCTTCGGGCTGACATTGATGCACTGCCAATCCAAGAGCTTAATTGTGCATCTTATCGTTCCTGCATAGGAAACAAGATGCATGCCTGCGGTCATGATGCCCATACAGCTATCATGTTGGGCGTCGCAAGAACCATCATGGAAAAAAATCTTTTCCATAAATTAAAAGGGAACGTTAAATTTTTATTCCAGCCGGCAGAGGAAAAAATTGATGGTGCCCATAAAATGATCAAGCAGGGTGTATTGGAAAACCCAAAAGTAGATCGTGTAATTGCAGGACATATGGCGCCGGATCTGGATATTGGAACCATAGGTATCTTTAAAAGATATGGATATGCTGCGGCAGAGCAATTTGAACTAACGATCACAGGAAAAGGTGGGCATGCGGGTCGCCCCCATGAAACGATTGATCCTATATCATGTGGTGCCTATTTTGTAACAGCAATCCATACAATCGTGGCAAGAAATATTGACCCTATTGAATCTGCAGTTGTCTCCGTTGGAAAATTTCAATCCGGGGACGTTGGAAATGTCATTCCGGAAAGCACCTACATAGAAGGAACGATAAGGACGCATTCAGAGCGTATTCGTGAAATTGTATTTAATCGACTTAACGATATTGTTAAGGGAATGCAGACTTTATTCAATGTTAGATGTAATCTTAAGATCATACATGAAACCCCATCGTGTAATTGTGATAAGAGCGTAAATGAGTTTATGTACCAAAGTGCCCAAAGCATTGTCGGAAAAGAAAATGTCAAATGGCTTCCTCCGACAATGGGGTCTGAAGATTTTGCATACTTCACCAAAGAAAGACCCAGCTCAATCATTCGATTAGGGTGCCGCAACAAAGAAAAAAAAATCATCTCACCGCTACATTCCCCATATTTTGATATCGATGAAACTGTACTTGAAATTGGTGTCAAAATCTTTTGCGAAGCAATTTTTTCATATCTATCTTAAACATCTGAGAACCAATTAAAAATGATCAAAAGGGTAAAAAAAAATGAGGACTGAAGAGTTTATACAGATAGAAAATAAATTCGGGGCAAATAACTACAAACCTTTGGATGTTATCCTCAGTCGAGGAGAAGGGATTTGGGTTTGGGATATTGATGGCCGCAAATACTTGGATTGTCTATCGGCATACTCTGCAGTTAATCAGGGACATTGTCATCCAAAAATTCGCCAGGCTTTGTTAGAGCAATCTGAAAAACTGACATTAACCTCACGGGCATTCAGGAATGATCAACTGGCACTTTTTTACAAAGAAGTTTGTGATCTCACCCATTCCCATAAAGTACTCCCGATGAACAGTGGTGCAGAGGCAGTCGAGACAGCGATAAAAACGGTTCGAAAGTGGGGGTATGAAACCAAAGGAGTCGTTGAAAATAAGGCTGAAATTATTGTTTGTGATAATAATTTTCACGGTCGTACGCTTTCTATCATTAGTTTCAGCTCAGATGAAAATGCTCGCCAAAATTTTGGGCCTTTTACTCCCGGATTTAGGTCTATTCCGTTTGGAGATATAACAGAACTTGAAAATGCAATTACTAAAAATACTGTTGCTTTTATGGTTGAGCCCATTCAAGGAGAGGCAGGTGTAATTATACCACCCAAAGGGTATTTAAAAAAAGTAAGAGAAATATGCACAAAGAACAATGTCATACTTATTTTGGATGAAATTCAAACCGGCTTAGGGAGGACAGGTAAATTGTTAGCAGAGGAACATGAAGGTATCCAGTCTGACCTTACCTTAATTGGGAAAGCTCTTTCAGGTGGATTTTATCCAGTATCTGCTATTCTATCAAATGAAGCTGTTTTAGGCATCTTGAATCCAGGGCAGCATGGCAGCACATTTGGAGGGAATCCACTGGCCTGTGCCGTTGCAAGGAAAGCCTTACAGGTTCTTGTAGAAGAGAAAATGATTGAAAATTCTGCAACAATGGGAGACTACTTTCTTTCTGAACTCGAAAAAATCGATTCTCCATTAATTAAAGAATTTCGGGGTATAGGCCTTATGATTGCAATCGAATTAAAGAAAACATCGAAGGTAACTGCCCGACAACTCTGTGAGAAACTTTTAAATATGGGCATTTTATGTAAGGAGACCCATTCATATACGATTCGTTTTGCCCCACCTTTAGTTATTAAAAAAGACGAAATCGATTTTGTTGTAAAAAAAATAAAGGATGCCTTATTTTTTTAAAAAAAGTGGTTTTAGTGGATGGGTGTGTTAATTAAAAAACAAACTTCTGCTACTCCCCAATGATTCGATTCTTAATTGGCAAATCAGGGGGTTTAATCCTCGGCTCTTATTTGTCATTATAAATCAACGTAACA
>CALGRI010000104.1 GCA_937880875.1 uncultured Pseudomonadota bacterium | reverse complement strand
CCCTGGTCCAGCATCGCGTCTGCCACACGTCTGAATCCGGCAACATTTGCTCCGAACACATAATTGCCTTTTTTATTAAACTCACAGGATGCCTCATAACACTGGTCATGGATATGTTTCATCACCTGGTGAAGCCGCTTATCAACCTCATCTTCGGTCCAGTTCATAAAATTGGCATTCTGTGCCATTTCAAAGCAGGAGCAGGCAACCCCTCCTGCATTACATGCCTTTGCAGGACCATAAACAATATCTGCATTTTCCAGAAATTCCATACCGTCCAGGGTAACAGGAAGGTTTGCCCCTTCTACAATGTATTTAACCTTGTTGTTTACCAGGGCCTTTGCATCATCAAGGTCAAGTTCGTTTTGTGTAGCACAGGGAAATGCAATATCACAGGGAATTGTCCATGGCCGTTTGCCTGGATAAAATTTTACTTTAAAATGATCGGCATAATCTTTTACAACATCATTTCCGCTTAACCTGAGTTTCAGCATATAGTCAACTTTTTCGCCAATAACACCATCCGGGTCATGGATGAATCCATCCGGGCCGGAAAGGGTAATTACCTTTCCGCCAAGCTCATTAACCTTTTTTACAACCCCCCAGGAAACATTTCCAAAACCAGAGACTGTCACAACCTTGCCATCAATATTGTCGTTAAAATTCTTCAGCATTTCCTCGGCAAAATAAACCACACCATATCCTGTGGCTTCAGGTCTTAAATAGCTTCCTCCCCATGAAAGACCTTTTCCTGTTAAAACACCTTCAAAAGACTTGGTCATTCTGCGGTACATACCGAAAAGATAACCGATTTCCCGTGTTCCCACCCCGATATCACCTGCCGGAACGTCAGTGGATGCACCGATATGCCTTGAAAGTTCCAGCATGAAACTTTGACAGAAATTCATTATTTCATTGTCTGACTTGCCCCGTGGATTAAAATCAGACCCCCCTTTTCCACCGCCTATACGCAAGCCTGTCAATGCATTTTTGAAAATCTGCTCAAACCCGAGACATTTGATAATGCTCAAGGTAACCGACGCATGGAATCGAAGTCCTCCCTTATAGGGCCCCAGCACATTATTAAATTGAACGCGATGTCCTGTATTGACCTGTACCTGACCCTGGTCGTCTTTCCATGGAACCCTGAAAGTGATGGACCGGTCCGGTTCAATCAATTGCTCAAGTATCCGGTTGTTCTGGTATTCCAAATTAGAACCCAAAACAGGTGAAATGGATTTAAATACTTCTGCCACGGATTGAATATATTCCTTTTCCCATGGGTATTTTGTCTTAAGCATTTCCAGAACATTATTTGTATAAGTACTCATAAATTTTTTCCTTTTAAGTTGTTTTTATTCTTCACAATTTGTACGAATTCCTTTTATCATTGAGCCTATTATATAATCAACCTTTTTAATGACTTTAGTAATATTGTTTTTTGATTTTTGGTCAGGCACTACATACGCATAGAATAGCGTTAGATCTTTTCGTATTATTGACAGTCTTTTATTGATTTAGTAAGTTATCTTTCAATTCTTTATCAATTGGACAGGAGATACGATTTGAAAATCATTATTGTGGGTGCCGGAGAAGTCGGGTATAACATTGCCAGTCGGCTGGCTTCTGAAAACAAGCAGGTGGTTGTCATTGACAAAGATCCAGATGCCATTCGACGTCTTTCCGAAAATCTGGATATACAGGTTATTACGGCATCGGGCAGCAACCCCAGAATTCTCATTGATGCCGGCATCAATGAGGCTGATATCCTTCTGGCAGTGACGGACAGCGATGAAACAAATCTTGTGGCCTGTCTAATGGCCAATATCATATCCCCTACAACCAAAAAGCTTGCCAGGATCAGAGATGCTGATTTTGATTCCTATCACCACCGGTTTAAAACAGAAAATCCCAATATTGATACGGTGATCAATCCTGAAATAGAAGTTGTAAATACCATCAGAAAACTTATGGATGTCCCTGGGGCTGTTGATGTCGGTTCTTTTGTGGACGGCCAGGTAAAATATGTCGGTATAAGACTTGACCAGCATTCTCCCATGGCTGGAATGAAACTCATTGATTTTCCTTCCAGGTTTGGTGAGAATCGGCCTTTGATAGCTGCTATAATCAGAAACAATGAGGTCATTGTCCCAAGGGGCAGCAACAGCCTGGAACCCGGGGACTTAATCTATTTTGTCAGTGAGGCTGAAAAACTTGAAAAAATGCTCAACCTTTTCGGGAAAAAAATAGAACCCATTCAAAGAGC
>CALGRI010000103.1 GCA_937880875.1 uncultured Pseudomonadota bacterium | reverse complement strand
GTTGTGCAAAATGCAATAAAACAGAAAAACTAATTCAGGAAGTCATTAAGGAGACAGGAAGCGATGCCACGGTGGAAAAAATCACAGATATGATGAAGATTGCATCCTATGGTGTTTTTGGAACTCCTTCCGTGATCATTGACAATGAAGTGAAGTGTACGGGCAAAGTACCCAAAAAAAATGATATTAAAGCTTGGCTGGGCAATTGATATATATGATTAGTGAAAAAACCTATAAAAGGGAAACTTAAGGTTATGCGATTGAATAAGCTCGGATTGTTTATCTGTATATTTGTTTTTATCTTGTCTTTCTCACAATATGTTTTTGCGCAGGACTTTTCAAAGTTTCCCGTTAAGGGTATGGTGACAATGATTGATCTTGGGGCTAAAAAATGTATTCCCTGTAAAATGATGGCACCTATTCTGACCAAGCTTGAAAAAGCCTATGAAGGAAAGGCTGATATTGTTTTCATAGATGTCTGGGAGAACCGGCAGCAGGCACCCCGCTTCAATATCAGGGCCATACCCACCCAGATTTTTTTTAATGAAAAAGGCGAGGAGGTGTATAGACACCTGGGCTTTCTCGATGAAAAATCCATTGTTAAGCAATTGACTAAAATGGGAGTTGCAATGCCTGATCTAAAGAACAAAGGGTAAAAAACATGCTGGATTCGGTATTTTTGACAATAAATCAATGGATGACCGGTGGGATCGCCTTGGCAGCCCTGGGGTGTTTTGCCTGGGGAATTATCAGTGTTCTTTTCAGCCCCTGTCATCTGGCATCCATTCCTTTGATTGTGGGCTATGTTGGAGGCCAGGAAAAGATGGTCCAGCCAAGGCAGGCAGGGATTTATTCTATTTTGTTTACTTTGGGCTTGTTCATCACCATTGCCTTGATTGGAATCGCCTGTGCATTGCTGGGCAGGATGCTCGGGGATGTGGGAAATTACTGGCAGATCCTTGTGGGAATCATCCTCATATGGGTTGCTTTGGGAATGCTGGGGGTTGAAAAGTGTTCAATGTCCGGAAGCCTCTTATACAGGCTCAATTTAAGGGGGATGCCCGGGGCTTTTGTTCTGGGGCTTGCTTATGGCATCCTTTCTGGTTCATGCACCTTTGGGTTTATTGCCCCGATTCTGGCCATAATTACAATTCAGCAAAAAGTTATGACAGGTATTGTTTTAATCGTACTGTTCGCTATCGGCCATTGCCTTCCAATAGTTGTTGCCGGAAGCTCAACAGCTGCGGTGAAAAAATTACTGGAAAATAGTATGTGGAATGGAGCGGGCCTTTGGTTTAAAAAAATTGCCGGTACAACTATTTTTCTGATGGGGATATATTTTATTTTGGCGCCGTTTTTGCAAGCACCTTAAAGCGTTCATAACAAAATACCGGCTGACTTTATGGGAAAGTTTACATTATTTATGTTTAATTCAGACTCTTTCATCTTTTTGATAAAATTGTTATCCAATGTTAGGGTTTAATCTATATGTGCAAACAAAAGGAATGGTTTTAAAATGCAAGGCACTGTATTTCAACGGCACGTGAAAGATATTGGCCGACAGGCTTTTTTCATACTATTTCTGGCTGCGGTCATGGGGTTGGTTGTAAACATGATTCGTTCTGACTCAATTCCCGTCATTGCCGACTGGTCAACGGAAAACCGACTGACTTCAGATAGCGGTGAAACGCTTATTATACCTGTTTCACTTGCAAAGGCTTTATTTGAAAAAAATGAGGCTGTTTTTATGGATGCCAGAGATAAAAACCAGTTTGAGATGGGTCATATCAAAGGGGCGAAAAATTTACCCTGGCATGCCGTTGATGACTATTTTATGGATATTGTACAGGATTTACCAAATGATACAATTATCATCACCTATTGCGATGGCGAGTCCTGTGATTTGAGTCACGAGCTTTCGCTGTTTCTCATGAAAATGGGGTTTAACCATGTAAAAATACTTATTAATGGCTGGTCAGTCTGGCAGGAAATGAATCTACCGGTTGAGGGGAGTTCATATG
>CALGRI010000102.1 GCA_937880875.1 uncultured Pseudomonadota bacterium | reverse complement strand
ATCCTATCCTGACAGGTCCGACAAGGCCGCCCTGCCCCCCTAAAAAAATCGATTTAGACTTCAACATCACACCCTGATGAACATTTCCCATCATGGAGGGTGTGGCTTTATCCTGATTTGGTGTATAATTAAAATGAATAAAGGAAGAGCCAACTTCAGAATGATCTTTACGACTTGTGCCTCCAGCCATAAAACAATCACAAAAATTAATCAGGCTGCCTAGTGTTACAAAGGGGAATAAAATCGTCTGTTTGAGTCCCACTGTATGGGCTGCATTAGATTCTTCTTCAAATATGGTGCCTTCTCTTACCTGGGCTCCGGAACCAAATGAATTATCACCGGCAAAAACAGCTTCCTTAAAAAAACCGCCCTTTAATTTTGTATTTTCGCCAAGCAAAGTATTCTCAAGACTTACCGGAGCTTCATATCCGATTTGCGATCCCCTCATAATCAGAGACTTTTCTCCCATGATTTTGGACCCTGTATAAATCGTAACATTCTCACCTGAGATCCTGTCGGGATTAACATCTTCTGAAATATATACTGAGTCAGGGTTAGGGATTCTCACCCCTTTTTTTATAAGCACTTTAATAATATTATTTTCCATAAAGATATAAATAATTGTCTAGGGGTTAAATTGTCAAGATATTTTCTTAATCCTTTTCCTAATCAGGCCTTGACCGAAATAATTGGTTTACGTATGATAGCTAAAGCTTTCCGGCAATTCTTATTTCAATGGGGGATGACCATGGGTCAGAAAATATTCAACCTTAGCAATCATCAGGCCTTTCAAAAGTTAAAGCCTCTTTCAAAATCCTTTAAGGACAAAAACAATCATTTAAAAAACCTGATTCAAACTAAAAATAGATTTAAAGATTTTTCAATTCAAAAACATGGATTTTCCTATGATTTTTCAAAACAACGATTAGATAAAACCATTTTAAAAGAATTATTTGAGCTTGCCAGACAAGCAGGAGCAAAAGAAACCTTTTCTCAAATGGTTTCCGGTAAAATTATCAATGCAACGGAAAATAGATCAGCTCTTCACACAGCTGCTAGAGATTTTACCCAGGATCAGATTTTAGTAAATGATATGGATGTAATTTTTGAAATTAATAAGGTGAATAAAGAAATTAAAAATTTTACTGAAAAGATCCACAAAAAAAAAATAAAAGGGACTACAGGAAAATCTTTTACCGATGCGGTTGTTATTGGCATTGGCGGCTCTTATCTTGGGTGTGAGTTTGTTTATACTGCATTGAAACATGGTATTGAACCCCTTATTGATCTTCATTTTTTGCCCAACGTGGATATTGACAATTTTGGACAGATCATAAAAACCATAAATCCTGAGACCTGCCTTTGGATCATTATTTCAAAATCCTATACCACAATAGAAACCATGGCCAACCTTAACCAGGCGCTCTTGTTTTTAAAGAGCAACAATCTTGATCCTGCAAACCATCTTGTGACAGTGACGGCCAAAGGCAGTCCTGGTGATGATCCCACAAATTCAAGCTTAGGTTCTTTTCATATGTTTGATTTTATTGGGGGAAGATACTCAGTGACTTCTGCCGTTGGAGGAGTTCCTTTAAGTCTTGCCTTTGGTTTTGATAATTTTCACCGGTTTTTAAAAGGCTGCCATACAATGGATTTACATGCCTTGAATGCCCCTGAAGAAAACAACATTCCTTTGATAGCAGCTTTAATCAATATCTGGAATTCCAATTTCCTAGATTATCCTGCCCTGGCGATTATTCCCTATTGCACCGCCCTTTCCAATCTTTGCCCCCATGTGCAACAATTATATATGGAAAGTCTTGGCAAAGGAGTCACATCTGCCGGTAAAAGTACAAACCATAGAACCGGGGTAATCATTTTTGGTGAACCTGGAACAAATGCCCAGCATTCATTTTTTCAGCTTGCCCATCAAGGCAGTCCATTTCCCATTGAATTTATTGGTGTGGCAACCCCGGTTTACAATAAAAGCCAGGCAACATCAAAAGGTGTTTATAATCATCAGGAATTATGGGCCAATATGATTGCCCAGGCCATGGGCCTGGCAAAGGGAAAGGATGATGATAACAATGCAAAATATTTCCCAGGAAACAGGCCGTCTTCCACCATTGTCATAAATGACCTGACACCTGAGAGCATTGGGATGCTGCTGGCTTTTTATGAAGCACGGACTGTATACGAGGGATTTATTTTAGGTTTAAACCCTTTTGATCAATTCGGTGTTGAACTGGGGAAAGTGCTTGCCACCGATATCAGGGATCAAATAAAAAGAAAAAATATTGATAAAACTTATGATTTCACCTCCCTTGATACTGCAACAAAATTTTATCTTGATATCCTGTTTAAAGGATCATTATAAAAACTTATAAATTACGCTTCCCCAGGTAAGGCCGGCCCCAAGACCAGTAAAAAGAACGACATCACCGGATTTGCCAATTAGTCCCTGTTCCATTGCCTCATGAAGGGCAATGGGAATACTTGCTGCTGTTGTATTTCCATATTTTTGAATATTATGAAATATTTTATTATCATCTAATTTTAAAAATTGTCCAAGGGCTTGATTAATTCTCATATTTGCCTGGTGTGGGATAATCAGATCAATTTCATCAAGACTGATTTGCGCTTTTTCAAGGGATTCCTTTATTACCTTAGGCAGCATTCTAACCGCTTTTTTAAATATGGCCGGGCCATCCATGACAGGAAAATATCTTGGATCATCAAGGGATATATCTCTGGGCAACCGAATCGGAAGTCGTGAGGCAGGCAGTTCAGTCATTAAAGCGGAAGCCAAATTGCCATCTGCGTGAAGAGCTGAAGATAATACGCCAGCTTGTTTGTCCGTTTCAACACCTTCAATGCACACAGCTGCTGCCCCATCACCGAATATAACGGTAATATCCCGCCCCCTGGTTGTTTTATCAAGGCCGGATGAATGGACTTCTCCCCCCACCAGAAGAATTTTGCTGGCAAGGCCTGATTTTATATAGGCATCTGCAGTAGCAAGACCATAAAGAAATCCCGTGCACTGCTGCCGGATATCCAGCGCAGGCGTTGAATCAAGTCCCAGCTTTGCCTGTAGCAGACACCCAGACCCTGGAAACATAATATCCGGGCTAAGGGTTGCAAATATTATAAAATCAAGATCCTGTGCCGTCCAACCAGCATTTTCCAAAGCGATTTTGGAAGCCTCAAACCCCAGGTCCGAGGCACCGGTTTCCCCATCGATCCAATATCTTTGCTCAATACCAGTCCTTTGTTTTATCCATTCATCGGAAGTGTCTATCATTTTTTCAAGGTCATGGTTGGTAATAACATTGGGTGGTACAAACATCCCAGTACTTTTTATGATGCTTTTCTTCATTGAGCTTTCCTTGTCCATGAATTATCATATTGATAAATTTTCAATCCTGCTATACTATGCACGCCTTATAGTAAAAATTTTTGAATTTGGCAAGAACCTTAAATAAATTAACAACTAACATTGAGTTTAACTAATTGTTAACACAGGTTATTATACTTATTCTTGGTCTGGTCCTGCTTGGTATCGGATCCACCCTACTTGTAGTAGGGGCGGCATCAACAGCCATCATGTTTGCTGTCAGACCTGTGATTGTCGGCCTGACCATCGTCTCCTTTGCCACTTCTGCACCGGAATTACTGGTCAGCCTTGTTGCAGCAGTTAAAGGATCAGGCGGGATATCCATTGGAAATATACTGGGCAGCAATGTCATCAACATAGCCCTTGTGTTGGGGATCAGTGCGGCTATAAAACCTATTGTGATAAACAAACAGATCATCACAATTGAAATCCCATACATGTTTTTTATCTCCTTGATATTCTGGCTACTCTGTCTGGATTCAAATATTGGACGTATGGATGGGATTATTTTATTATTTTTATTAATTATTTTTTTAATTTATAGCGTTGCCACTGCAAAGGATAAAAACAACCATACTCACACTGGCAAACCATCTTTTTTTAAAATTTCAAAAAATATTTTTTTCATCATCATCGGCATAGTGATGCTTTCTTATGGTGCAAATTTTGTTGTTCAAGAAGCGATCATCATCGCAGAAAAAATTGGTCTTTCCCAAACATTTATCGGAATTTCCATTGTTGCTTTAGGAACTTCTCTGCCAGAACTTGCCACCTCTGCCGTGGCTGCAGCAAAGGGTGAAAGCGATATTTCAGTCGGCAATGTTGTGGGATCCAACCTGTTTAACATTTGTCTTGTCATGGGGATAGTCGGAGTTTTCAATCCAATGGCCATTGATAAAACGCTTCACTCTTTTCAATTTCCTTTTATGATGTTCATTTGTTTAATTTTGGGACTTATTGCCTATTTTAATGAGGGCATAGGTAAAAGAACCGGTTATTTTTTTATAGGCCTGTTTATCATCTATATACTGATTTCCTATTTTAAAGGGTAAAATATTCCTGAATTTTTATTTTTCCCCTTGCATGGTTAAACGGTTTTATTATATGGAGTAGTAGATATAAAAACTTTCCTTACTGATTGAAAGGAATATAATGGCAAGTCCAAACAAACTTCTGATAGTTGATGACAATGAAGATATCCTATCAACATTTTATGAATTTTTTAATTCATTAGGCTATGAAGTAAAAACCGCAGAAGATGGTTTGGTTGCCTTAAAATTATTAAAAGATAAACTCAATTTTTTTGATTGCCTGATTACAGACCTTGTTATGCCAAATATAAGTGGTGTCGGGCTGATTTCCATTGTAAAAAAAGAATACCCAGATCTTAAAATTATTGCTATGACAGGATATGGGGATCACCCAGGCGCTTTGGCTTCAGAAGCAAAAGCTGATTTTGTTTTTTTCAAACCTGTTGACCTGTTTAAAATAGAAAATAAAGTTTCTGAATTGATTAAGCAAAAGAACGATAAACAATAGAATTATAATAAAACTATGACTACACCTTTAATCGGCGTCAGCAAATCAATCTTAAAGATAAAAGAACTGATCAAGCATGTGGCCAATACCTGCTTAAATGTATTGATAACCGGTGAAACCGGTGTGGGTAAGGAAGTCGTTGCTCAAAATCTTTATGCTGAATCTGCCAGATCTTCACAAAATTTTGTAAAAATTAATTGCGCGGCATTACCGGAAACACTCCTTGAAAGTGAACTTTACGGCTATGAAAAAGGTGCTTTCACAGGAGCCCATAAAAAACGGCCGGGCAAATTTCAGACAGCAGACAAAGGGGTTCTATTTCTTGATGAAATCGGTGACATGCCCCTGGCGTTGCAGTCTAAAATGCTTCATGTGCTTCAAAGCGGTGAATTTTCTCCCCTTGGATCTGACCAGGAATTTAAAACCGATGTATGGGTGATTGCGGCAACCAACCACAATCTTGAAGAAAGCATGAAAAACAAAATGTTTAGAGAAGATCTATTTTATCGCCTGAATATTATTAAAATTCATATTCCGCCTTTACGTGAAAGAAAAGAAGACATCCCTTTTCTGATTGAATATTATTTCAGAGTCTATAAATCAGAATACCCTGATAACCATGGAACTAAACCGGATTCAGATATCATTACAAAACTTTGCAATTACCCATGGCCTGGGAATGTTCGTCAGCTTCAAAATTGCATTAAAAAACAAATGATTTTAAATTCCTGGGAAAAAATATTTGAGGAGCTTACGCAAGAACAGCCGGAAATTGCCTCTCCTATCCTAAAGGAGAACCAGCAAAACGAAAATCCTATTTTTATAAACCAGGAATTTTCAAATAATCGTACAAGTATTATTTCAGAATTTGTTGATTTGTCAACAAGTTCAGACAAGTTATTTGAAGATATTTCCTTAAAAAAAATCAAGAAAATGGCTTCGGACAAAGTAGAAAAAGAAGTCATTGCCTTTGTCTTGGAAAAAGTCGGCTGGAACAGATCCCGCGCGTCAAAAATACTTAAAATCAGTTATAAAACCCTGCTTTACAAGATGAACGAATTTAAGGTTCATCCGCCTGCATAATAATTAATATTATATTATTATCCTTTACTTAAACCATGTTTTTAAATATAGAATAAACTTGTATTGTGTTTTAAAAGTATATTCGATGATGCTTTTAAACAATAAATCAATATTTAAAAGGAGGGAACATGAAAAAGATTACTTGTTTAGTGGTTGTGGCCTTTGCCTTTGCCATGATGTTTTCTACATCAGCATTTAGTGCAAGAGAAACAATTATTAAAATTGGGATCAATGCCCCTATGACAGGGGATATCCCAAAGGTTGGTGAAGGTTCCAAATATGCTGCAATGTTATGGCTTGAAGACATTGAAAAAGCAGGGGGACTTGAAGTTGGCGGTAAAAAATATAAAGTTGAGCTCGTTATTGAAGATAATGAGTCAAAAGCAGAATCAGCAGTAAAAGCAAACACCAAAATGATCACCCAGGATGATGTTCTTGCTATTGTTGGCCCTCAGTCTTCAAAACAGGCAATTCCTGCCGGTGAAGTCGCCAACAAGTATAAAACCGTTATGATCAGTCCCTGGTCTACCAATCCGAACACAACACTTGACAGACCATATGTATTTCGTGGCTGTTTTCTTGATCCGTTCCAGGGACCTGTTGTAGCAAACTTTATTACTGATGAATTCGGGTTTACAAAAGCGGCGGTTCTTTATGATGTTGCCTCTGATTACCCAAAAGGACTGGCTGAAGTATTTAAAGAAGCATGGGAAAAAAAACATGGCCCAGGTTCTGTTGTTGCTTATCAAAGCTTTACAACAAAAGACACGGATTTTTCTTCTCAGTTAACTCAGATTGTTAGATCTGGTGCCCAGGTTCTTTTTACCCCCCAGTATTACAATGAAGTTCCCCTTATCGTTCGACAGGCAAAAGATCTTGGATGGAAAGGTCCTATCGTGGGATCAGATTCCTGGGGATCTGCTGAAACAGTAGAGCTCTGCGGTGAAGCATGCTACGGACTTTTCTTTTCTACACACTATGCAGCAGCAGGCGCCAAAGGCGCAACAAAGGCATTTATTGACAGATATAATGTCAAATATGGATATGTTCCAGATGATGTTGCCGCCCTTACATGGGATGCACTTCATCTTGTCCAGCAGGCCATTCAGAGTGCTGGTAAAATAACTGGAAAAATTGAAATAGACAGAACCGCAGTTAGAGATTCTTTTGCAAATATTAAAAACTTTGCCGGTATTACAGGGAATATGACCTTTACTGAAGAAGGTGATCCCATCAAATGCGCTGTTATTGTAAAAATAAATGATAATGGCGAATATGAGTTTTACAAATCCAGTTGTCCTTAACAGGTCAGGTATTGTTTAATTAATATAATGACTGCCTTGCCTCTTGTGCATGGCAGTCATTATTCTATAGAACAGGAGTTAGTGAATGGAAGCTTTTATAGAATTAGTACAATATATTCTTCAAAACCTGATTAATGCACTCCAGAGAGGCAGTTTTTACGCCGTGATATCCATAGGTTATTCAATGGTTTACGGTGTTTTAATGCTCTTTAATTTTGCCCATGGTGATATTTTTATGGTGGCCACTTATATCGGCTTTGGGATTGCAACACTCTTTCTTGCATTATTTGCCGGGTTTTTGCCTGGACCCCTTATCTTCCTTGCCACTGTTGTTATTACCATGTTTCTTGCATCCTGGATCGGTGTTTTTGTTGAAGTTGCAGGATACAGACCTTTAAGATCTGCACCCCGTGCATCAGCAGCTATAACCGGCTTGATGATCGGTATCATTTTTGAAACCGGTATCCTGATCCTGCTGGGGGCAAAAAGATTGAGTTTTCCACCATTGATGGAATCCATTGCCTACAATGTCGGTGGTATCTATTTTACGAATGTAAAAGTGATGATTATTATCATATCACTTTTTTTAATGCTTGCCCTTCATGCCTTTATCCAGAAAACAAAATGGGGAATGGCCATGCGGGCAATGTCATATGATTTTCTTGCCGTTCCATTAATGGGGGTATCCATAAATGTTATTGCACCCTTAACATTTGCTGTCGGTGCCGGTCTTGCAGCGGTTGCCGGAATTCTCTATGGACAAGCCTACCCTATTTTAGACCCTTATATGGGTGTTATCATTGGATGGAAAGCCTTTGTAGCAGCTATTCTTGGTGGACGAGGATCCATAAAAGGCGCAGCTCTTGCCGGATACCTTATAGGATTTATCGAGATATTTGTTGCCACAATTTTTCCATCAACCCTAAGGGACTTAATCGCCTATTCCATTATTCTTCTCATCCTGACATTCAGACCCAGGGGATTCTTTGGAATGGAACACAGCACAAAATTAAGGCTTTAATTCTTTAACTGCTAAATACAGGAAAATTACATGGAAATCGCAAGAAAATTTATAAATATGTTTTCTAATGTGCCAATACTGGGCTGGCTGCTGGGAATATTTACAGCAGTATTGATAGAGTATTATTGGGGTTATGATTATATCTCATACTACCTTGGATTACCTAAAATACCGGTTTTATTTGGCGCTCTTATTATGCTTAAGGAACCCATGATGATACCCGGTGCAATCGGGTATGATCTTATCGTATATGTTATTCCGATTCTTCTGGTTGCAAAGGCATCCAATTTTTTCACAAATCCTGTCGCAGCCATACTTGAAAAAACACCTTTATGGATGTCATCCATTATTCATTTGGTTTGTTTCTATGGCGTGCTTCACTTATGGGCAGGGATCAATGATTACAGGGTACTCATCGTTAAGCTGACACTAATCTCCATTATCTTGACCATCAGTATCAATGTAATTAACGGATACCAGGGAGAGTTCTCATGCTCCCATCCCGGATTCATGGCTATTGGTGCCTATGTTTCTTCCATCATCACCCTGTATTTTTTTGTAAGTGATAAAACTTTTGGAGCCGCTGTTTTGCCTCCGGCTCTTGGGCCATGGCTTTTTCCCTTTGCCCTTATAGCCGGTGGAATTGCAGCATCACTGGGATCGCTGCTTGTGGCGATTCCCTCTTTCAGAACCCGGGGGGATTATCTGGCCATTATCTCCCTTGCATTTATGTTTATTGTAAAAAGTGCCGTGGAAAACCTTAATATTATCGGTGGTGCCCGGGGGATGGGAGGACAGCCTGATTATGCGCCTTTGCCAATTATCTTCATCTGGACCATGCTGTGCATCTGGATCATCCACAATTTTGTCACCTCTATTATGGGAAAGGCTTTAAATGCTGTTCGAGATGATGAGGCTGCCTCAGAATCCATGACAGTTAAAACCCGAAAAACCAAAATGACAGCGTTCACGTTTGGCGCATTCTGGGCCGGCATTGCCGGCGGGTTATTTGCGCATGTTCTGGCCTATATTAACCCTGGCATGTTCAGCATAAACAGGCTTGCCGAAATACTTGCCATGGTCTATTTTGGCGGACTCAACTCCATTATCGGTTCCATTGTAGGCGCTGTAAGCATAAATGTTCTGGGTGAAGCTTTAAGACCGCTTGAACTCTTTAAATGGATTATTATTCCTTTGATTTTAATTTTTGTTATGATTTTTAGACCCTATGGTCTTATTTCCTTTAAGGAAATCAATGCCAAAAAACTGTTAAGATCCAAACACAAAAGAGAACAGGGAGTATAAGATGTCAGCATTGCTCAATGTAAATAAAATGACACATTTTTTTGGGGGTCTTAGAGCTGTATATAATTATAATTTAAATATTGAACCCCATCAGATTACAGGCCTTATCGGGCCTAACGGTGCTGGAAAGACAACCATATTTAATTTGATTACAGGCGTATATACGCCTACTGAAGGCTCTATTACCCTTGAGAACGAGAATATCAAAGGGCTTGAAACCAATGAGATTGCGGCCAAAGGGCTTGGCCGTACCTTTCAGAATCTGGCGTTGTGGCGGCATATGAATGTTCTGGATCATATTAAAATGGCCCACTATTCCCAATTATCCTACGGGCTTATGGGAGCTTTTTTTAATACCCGCAAATGTAGAGAACAGGAATCCCAAATTGAAGAAAATTCCTATCGGCTGCTGGAGCTGTTTGATATCAAGCAACATGCCGATCAACTGGTTACCAATCTGTCCTATGGGGCACAAAGACGGGTAGAAATGGCCAGAGCCATGGCAACCAAACCGAAAATTCTTTTCCTTGATGAACCCACTGCAGGCATGACCCCAGACGAACTGGGGCAAATGATTAAAATTATCCGACAGGTTCATAAGAATTTTGACGTTGCCATTTTTTTGATCGAACACAGGATGAAATTTGTAATGGAATTATGCCAGTATATTCAAACCCTGGTCTTTGGAGAACTCATTGCAGAAGGACCGCCGGAAGAAATCCAGAATAATCCTGAAGTAATTGAAGCTTATCTTGGCAAGGAGGATCTATCCTGATGCAGCTTAACATCAAAAATTTAAAGGTTTCCTATGGAAATATAAAAGCGCTTCATGGAATTAACTTTTCAGTTGAAGCGGGTGAAATTTTAACCATTATCGGAGCCAATGGTGCAGGCAAAAGCACAACTTTAAGGGCAATTTCCAGGATGGTACCTGCCCAGCCCGGATCTGTTATTGAATTTGAAGGAAAAGATATCCTTAAATACAGTGCAGATAAAGTCGTCTCAAAACTGGGTATCTGTCATGTTCCTGAAGGCAGAAGGATCTTTGGCAATCTTACTGTAACTGAAAATCTCATCCTTGCCTG
>CALGRI010000101.1 GCA_937880875.1 uncultured Pseudomonadota bacterium | reverse complement strand
TTCTTTTATCTACAAGTTGATTAATTCTTTTTTTTTCTTTTGCTTCATCTATATTAAAATAAAATTGTTCATTATATGGTGAATAGCTGACTTCCATTTCTATTGTGTCCTTTAATTGGTTGTGACCTTTGAATAATGGTAGTTTTCAAAATTGGTCCTTAATAAAATTAATCTTGCCTGTTATTTTTCAAATGGAATCTTAAATTTGGCACGGTTGTGGCCATTTTCCGACTTTAGGCGCAATTATGCCATTGATACTCTTTGAAAAATATTAAATCCCCGTTTTATATTAAACGCCACCTGCCTGAACCAGATATCTATGTTATTTTTATCTATGGTCGTAAATCTTGCTCTTTGTCCATTATCATGAAGGTGGCTTAAACCAAAGTACTGCTCAACAATGTATCTTACCTTCGATATCTTTTTGTTTCTCTCTATTTCATATTCTGTCAGTTTTGCGGTTTTGCTATCCTTCCGCATGATTCCATCTTTAATTTTATTCATGGCCAGGAATGTTCGGTTCGGTTCCCCTGCATATCCTTTATCCGCATACACAATCGCTAGGGCATGCTTGATGTGACGGCTGTATAGTGTGCAATATGGGAAATAATTCGTGTCATGAACAGAAGCAGGACTCAAAGCGGTTGTAAGAACAAAGCCATGCTTTGCATCAACTGATGCATGCTCTTTCAATCCATAATAATGTTTTTCATTTTTGATTGCCCAGTTTGATTCAATATCTCTTGAAAATTTTAATGGGTTCCCATTTTTATCAAGATTTCCTTCTGGTGTGGTCCTTTTTTCTCTTATTTTTTCTAAAGTTTTGTTGCTCACTGGCCTGCTGGCTGATTTCACAATTCGGGCGTCTATGGCAACCCCTTCATTAATTGTAAGCCCCTGATCTGAAAATTGATTTAAAATATCTCCCACTATTAAATCAAACTTGCCTTTTGTGAGCCTTTTCCTGAATTTGGAGAATGTGGAATAGTCGGGAGATGCTTCCCTTGCGGAAAGTCCCAGAAAAACTTGAAATGACTGACGATCATTGATCTGGCTTTCAAGTTCCGGATCTGATTGTATCCGAAACCATTTTTGAAGCAACAGGCATTTAAACAAAAATAATGGGAGATAGGCTTTGTTACCCTCTTTTTTTTGGCCAACGGGATAGTCCTTCAAGAGTATTGATTCTATACGATCCCACAAAATAGTTTTCTCTAAATCCATTAAAGTTTTAAGGCTTCTGTTTTTCTCATCTTTAAAAGATTTTTCTAAATCGGAGAATGTTAGATCTTTTTGTTCTGATTTGAATCCCATTTGGTGTCCCCCAGTTATGTTTTTTATTAAACATTTAATAGCATTGATGGGATGAATAATCAATAATTTTAATTAGTTATATTAAAAAAATGTCTTTTTTATAGTGGCTAATTTCAATTTTGTAATAATTAGCTACTTTGGTGCTCTAGTTGTTCAAAGGTCTCAATGATTTGTTTGTTCATAATAATTTCCCTCTGATCATATCATACTTCAAACAGCCCGTTTATGTGACCGGGTTATGGTGTAAATAATCCATTAAAACTTGGATTTTTCTGGCGATTGAAATGCAGTGGGTCTGACTTTAAAATCTCAAGCGCTTGATATAAACATTTTTCATGCCGGATGTAAACCCTATAGAACGACAAAACTTTTTCAGAATATGGCTCGGTAAAATCAAGGCAAGTGCATATTCTAGCTTTTGAAATTGCTTTTATACTTTTATTGACAAAAAGCAACTTGATATCTATGATGCTTTGAAAAATTTCTATAACCATATTTTTTCAGGATTAACAGTTGAAAAATTCACTTAGATCATCTCCAGCTACAGGCCAGGAAAAAACCAGGCGTAATCCTGAAAATCGTTTTGGTTTTGCTTTGGTTCTTGCATCTGCCATTGTTTGGAGTTTTGGTGGAGCACTTAAATACTTTATTACAACGGGAGAAAGCTGGACAATTGTCTTCTGGCGGTCTGTTTGGGCGGCACTGTTTTTATTGGCATTTATGCTTGTCCGAAAAGGACGACGTGGCACCCTTAAATTATTTGCAGACATGGGATTACCTGGAATTTGCGTTGCTATTTGTTTTGCCATTGCGTCAACCTGTTTCATAGTTGCATTGTCACACACGACAGTTGCAAATATTTTGTTGATGCAGGCAGGTGTCCCATTGATTGCAGCTTTGATTATTTGGATACTGTTTCGTGAACGAGTGGCGTTGCCAACCTGGATTGCCATTGCATTTGTTATTATGGGTGTGGCAGTCATGGTGTCTGGTTCTTTTACCGGCAAGGTATCACCAATAGGCGATACCTTGTCCGTGATGATCGCCTTTGCTTTTGCCTGTGCAACAGTGATTACCCGACGGTATGCTCATGTACGAATGGTTCCGGCAGTTTGTCTGGGTACTGTAATGTCGGCTTGTGTGTCTGGAGTTTTGGTGAGTAATTTTATTGTGACACTACCTGATATGGGAATCCTAATGGTTTTCGGAAGTTTGAATCTTGGCGTTGGCCTTGCCCTTTTTGCTTCGGGAGTACGCCTCATTCCTTCAGCCCTTGCCGCACTTTTGGGGACTACGGAAACAGTGTTGGGGCCGATATGGATGTGGCTGATTCATAATGAAATTCCAACAATTCGAACTATGACTGGTGGATTAATAGTTCTTACTGCGCTACTCAGCCACATAGGCTGGAGCATATATTGTCAGAAATCAACTATTGTTAATAAAACACCAATTTAAAAACATCCCTTTAATCATCCGATCCTGGATCATAATGACCAAAAAGTAACACCGCCGGATTTCAGAAAAGATCGACCTCTCGGTTTTTTTTCCTCCTTCTGGTAACGCTCAGTATATTTTTTTCTGCATTGCGGAAACGACACCAGCGCTGAAGCGCTGGGACATGGGGGCCTGGATGATATACGTATGATACCATCCCGTCCTTTTCAGGATATCTTGGAAATAACAGATCACAACCGGTTCATTTTTTTGTTGGAATTAAGTATCGTGTCCCCGTAATTCTAAAAATAGGATGGCTTTGAGAGTGTCACCCATTTTTCAAGTAACAAAGGCTCATTACAAAGGAGTAAAGACTTCCACTGACAATTGGTGTTCAGCGCTACGCCATTAATCATGATGGAGACACGGTCATCAGATGAAACCACAATGACAATGATATTGTCATGCTCTGCAGTGAATCGGAGAGCTGAATTAAAACGGGCACCACGAGCACGGTCTTCACCTGGAATAAAATGTCCGTCCAGGAGGCAGGCAAAACCATGGAGTTTTAAGTCCGCCCCAAGATGCAGGGCGCCATCCACCTTTGACAGAGATTTGGCCAATTCCAAATATTCATGAATTTCAAGATCAACTGGCTGATCAAGAGAATGACCGGAGATGAAGATGGGTTTTTCATTCAGGTCTATTACAATGGAACAGCCATACCGTTGCAGTGCTGCACTATGAACAATACTGGTGACAATTTTAAATAAAGTGGAAGCTGCTATAGGATCCATATCGGATTCAAGCAATGCTTCTTCAACTTGTACCAGATTGGCTTTGCGGGTGGTTGACTTGAAACTGCCATCTGAAAAACTGCATACTTTATTATCATTTAGCTTTAAAAAGCCATGCTGTCCTTTAAAATCAGCAGTGATAGAAAAATCCGGTTTATCCCCCTTGATAATACCGATAATCGTTTTTTCATCAGACACCAATTTCCGATCTGAGTTTTCAACAGATTGGAGAAGTTTTCGGATATGCCCGACATTCTCCAGTATGGGTTGCTCCGCCTTTGGAAACTTTGCAATAAATTTCATTTTTGGAAGGGATTGTTTTTCAACAAAAATCAATTCTCCTTTTGGCCAGGCTCCTTCTTCAGGAGTTCTTGATATTTTAAGAACTGCTTCCAGAATCGGGTAAATCCGAATCTGTGTGTCCCATCCAATCAGAACATTCATTTCATCAATCAGATAATCCCGGATAGCATGAGTAGAGTACTCCTTTAGAAAACCTCCAGAAATGCCGGTGTATAGTTCTTCTTCATTGGCAATATCATGGGAAAACCTCCAGACAGCTTGTTCCAGCCACCTTTCAATAGGGCCGATAGAGCACATATTGGGATGGTGTTCTGTAAACCACATTTGATAAATAACAGAACTTGAACGACCCCCATATGAGATCAGCCCGGCCAACTCCAGGTTTTTTTCCGGAATTAAATTGCTGAATTTTTTTTTGTCATAGGCAATGGCTGCCTTTTTCCGCCACTCATCCGTATCTATATACAATTCTTTGAATTTTGGCTCATGACCTG
>CALGRI010000100.1 GCA_937880875.1 uncultured Pseudomonadota bacterium | reverse complement strand
TTAATAAATTTTTGCATCCCCTTCAGAAAAACATTGCACCTGATACACAAATGTGTCATTTACCTTGTCAGTGGATATAACAAAGGAAAAGTGACCTAACTTGAATAACAGCTCAAACAACATATCGTCCTCGATACGAGATAACCATAAAAGAGGAAGCATTGGCGATTTCCTGAAAGAGCAGGTAGATAAAGGCAGTCAACTGTCCATTATATCTGCCTTCTTTACTATTTATGCCTACAAAAAACTTAAAAATAAATTGGATAGTATCAAATCTCTCAACTTCCTGTTTGGAGAACCAACTTTTATAAAACCTGCTGACCTTGCAAATATAAATAGAAAAGAGTTCAAAATTGAAGACGACAAACTGATAATTCCGCTTGAAAACCGATTGGAACAAAAATCTGTTGCAAAAGAATGCAGCGATTGGATCAGCAAAAAAGTAAACATAAAATCAATGGTTAAGCCAAATTTTCTGCATGGCAAAATGTACCATATTCAAAAAGAAAACGGTGTCCAAAAAGCCGCTCTTGGCAGCTCCAATTTTACTGTTAATGGTTTGGGGCTTGGCGGCAGTCCCAATATAGAGCTGAATATGGTGGTTACTGATGACAGAGACAGGGCTGACCTTATAAATTGGTTTGACGAAATATGGAATGATGACACAGGCCTGGTGGAAGATGTAAAAGAAGAAGTATTGAAATACATCGAGCAGCTTTATAAAGAAAACGAGCCGGAATTCATATATTTCAAAACCCTTTATCACCTCTTTGATCAATTTTTATCAGAACAAAAACTGAGTGGTCTTTTAAATGAAAACATTGGTTTTTTCGAGACCAAAGTATGGAAGATGCTTTATTCTTTTCAAAAGGATGCCGTAAAAGGGATTGTAAATAAAATTTTAAAGCATAATGGCTGTATTATTGCTGATAGCGTGGGACTTGGTAAAACTTTTGAAGCGCTGGCTGTTATAAAATACTTTGAACTTCTTAATTATAAAGTACTTGTGTTATGCCCCAAAAAGCTAAGCGACAATTGGACAACCTATCAGGCTCAAAATAACAGTCTTTTAAATCCTTTGCTCGAAGACCGGCTGGGCTACACGGTTCTCAGCCATACAGATCTAAGCCGGGAAAGCGGTAGAACAATTGGAAATATTGAACTCTCTACATTAAATTGGGGAAACTTTGATCTTGTTGTCATAGATGAATCTCATAACTTCAGAAATAACACCAAAGGCAAACGGGATGAAGACGGTAATATTATCAAAAAGAGTCGATATGCTAAATTATTGGATGATATAATAAATTCCGGTGTTACTACAAAAGTACTCATGCTTTCCGCAACTCCGGTTAATAACAATCTTAAGGATTTAAGAAATCAGCTTTATTTTATATCCGGTGGAAAGGAAGGTGCCTTTAGTGAAAAAACAGGCGTAAAAAATTTAGCCCTGACAATAAAGAATGCTCAAACCGTTTTTACAAACTGGGCCGACCCCAAAAAGAACAGCAAAAGGAATGTAACAGATTTACTGGAAAAACTGGATTCTTCTTTTTTCAAGCTTCTTGATGAGCTTACCATTGCCCGTTCCAGAAAACACATTGAAACTTATTATAAAACAGAAATGGAAAGAATAGGCGCATTTCCAAAAAGGCTTCCTGTTATCTCAAAAGCGCCTGACATAGATATAAAAGATGAATTTCCTTCTTATGACAGAATTAATAATGAAATAATGACCTATAAGCTATCTCTTTTTAATCCGGCTGCATATGTTAAAGATGAATATAAAGCCTATTATGAAGAAAAAGCCGGGGAAACAATAGTTGCCTTTTCACAAAAAGTTCGAGAGCACTTTCTTATTGGCATGATGAAAATCAACTTTCTCAAGCGATTGGAAAGTTCCATAAGATCCTTTGAAATTTCCATGGAGAGAACTATTGAGAAGATTGTAACTCTTGAAAAACGTATTAAAGCTTATAATAAAAACCCGAAAAAAGAATTGAGCATTGAAACACCTGATATCGACGAAAATGAGGATGAAGAGCTGACTGAGGCGAACAGTATTGGAAAAAAACTTAAATATAATTTAGACCATCTTGATTTAACGTTATGGTTAGACGACTTAAAAAGCGACAAAGATGCTCTTGTCCTGTTAAAAAATGCAGCAACTGCTGTTACTGCGGATAGAGACAAAAAACTTTGGCAATTAAAAAATATTATCAAAAACAAAATTGAGACCCCGTTAAATAAAGGAAATAAAAAGGTTGTTGTATTTACTGCTTTTTCCGATACAGCGGAATATCTCCACCATAATTTAAAGGAATATGTAACTTGCGAACTAAATCTGCATATTGCTCTTATAACCGGTTCAGGGACCAATCGAACATCACTGGGGAAAAATGGTTTCAACCATATTCTTACAAATTTTTCCCCGATTTCAAAAAACAGAGACAAAATAAGAGAAATGCCTCAGGATGAAGAGATAGATATTCTCATTGCAACAGATTGTATATCGGAAGGACAGAATTTACAGGATTGCGACTATCTTATTAACTATGATATTCACTGGAATCCAGTACGCATCATTCAACGCTTTGGACGAATAGACAGACTTGGAAGTAAAAACAGTAAGATTCAACTTATGAACTTCTGGCCGACGGATGATCTTAATAATTATATAAACCTTAAAGACCGGGTTGAAGCAAGAATGGCCCTTGTAGATATTGCCGCAACAGGAGAAGAAAACTTATTGGAACCTGATCAGCTTCGCGGCTTAATAGAAGAAGATCTTAAATTTCGAAACAGACAACTCAAAAAACTTAAAAAAGAGGTTCTGGACCTGGAAGAACTTGAAGAAAATATCTCTTTAAGTGAATTTACCCTTGATGATTTCAGAATAGAACTTTCAAACTATATAGAAAAAAACAAACAACGAATAGAAGGTTCACCTTTAGGCCTTTATGCGGTTGTGCCATCTCCGGTGGGACGATACTCTGAGATGGGTAAGTATAAAGAAACCAGTGAAACTGCAAAAAAAATCATAAGACCTGGTGTTATCTACTGCTTAAAACAGAATGGGAATACAGACGGGAATGAGACAGTCAATCCTCTTTCTCCTTATTTTCTTGTCTATATTCGTGATGATAATACAGTCCGTTATAACTATACACACCCCAAACAGATTCTTGAAATTTTCCGGATTCTTGCAAGCACAAAAGATATGCCGTATGAAAAGTTGTGTAATATTTTTAATAAGGAAACCGACAATGGCTCAAATATGGGCTCCTATAACAAATTATTAAAAACCGCAATATCAGAAATAGACAGAATTTTCAAAAAAAGAGCAAATATCCGGCTGACCAATAACCGGGATGCGCTGCTTATTCCCCAGGCCCAAAAAGGTAAAACCGGCGAACACTTTGAACTGATAACCTGGCTGGTGATAAGGTAAGATATGACAGCGATTAAACAGAAAATAGAAAATGTAATTAAAAATTTTAGTTCAGAGAATCTTTTTGATAACTCGATAACGCTTTTTAATTCATTGGGTTACAATACCAGTCGTCAGAGCAGACTCGATTATCCAACTTACAAGGAATTTGAAAAAAACTTTCTGGAGCAGAACGACAAGATAATAGATTTAGAAAAGTTCAAGGCAAAGGCACAAACCGATAACTGGGAAAAAATAGAACTTCTTTTCCAGTTGACAGACGCTGAAATGATCAGCCAGGGTGATATATTTGATACGGGAAAATTTGATGACACCATCATCAATGCTTATCTCTTTTTTGCCATAAAATTGAAACCCGGCCATTACAACAGAACAATTATTTCGGATATCACACGGCAGCTAAACCGCACTTTTTCCATGCCGGTTATGCTTGTTTTTAAATATAACAACCATATAACGCTTTCCATAATTAAAAGACGGCTGCACAAAACAGATGAAAGCCGTGATGTCTTAGAAAAGGTAACCCTGATTAAAGATATCAATACTGTAAAACCACACAGAGCGCATATTGAAATTCTTTTTGACCTGAGTTTGGAGGAGTTAAGAAAAAAGCACCCCATAACCAATTTTGCTGAATTGCAAAAAGCATGGCAAAAAACCCTTGACAGTTCAGAGCTGAATAAAAAATTCTATTCGCAAATTGCCACCTGGTATTTCTGGGCCATTGAAAATGTTGAGTTTCCGGATGATCTGGAGAAAAGCCGGGACATCCGCAATGCTACCGCCTGCATACGACTTTTAACCCGTCTTATTTTTGTCTGGTTTATAAAAGAAAAATCAGTTATTCCCAACGCCCTTTTTCAAAAAGAAACATTAAAACAGATACTTAAAAATTTTACAAATCCTGAGAATTCCAATGCCACAATTTTCTATAAAGCAATTCTGCAAAACCTCTTTTTCGCCACACTCAGCACGGAAAAAGACAAGCGTAAATTCAGGGGTAAAGAATGGAAAAATGGTAGAAATATAGACTTTGGCAATCAGTATGTATATCGCTATGAAAATCTTGTGTCTGATCCGGGTAAATGGAAAGCGCTGTTTGCCGATATTCCTTTTTTAAATGGCGGTCTTTTTGAGAATCTCGATAATAAAGAAAAAAGGATTATGGTGGATGGATTTTCAGAAGAGAAACGAAACAATTTAAAAGTACCGGATTTCCTCTTCTTTTCTACTGAAAGAAATATTAATTTAGATGAAACCTTTGATACAAAAGGTAAAAATTATAAGGTAAAGGGCCTTCTTGAAATTCTAAATCAATATAAATTCACTATTGCTGAAAATACGCCCATAGAAGAAGAAATCGCCCTTGACCCGGAACTTTTAGGTAAAGTGTTTGAAAATCTGCTGGCAAGCTTCAACCCTGAAACCCGGACAACAGCTAGAAAGCAGACCGGTTCTTTTTATACCCCCCGTGAAATAGTGGATTATATGGTTGATGAAAGCCTTAAAAATTCACTGTCCCACAGTGTCTCATGCAAACTTGAAAATACGACATCCGAAGATATTAAAACCGGACTGGATATACTCTTTGCATATACCGAAAAAGAACATGCTTTTAATGATAAAGAAATAAAAGAGGTGGTCAAAGCTGTATCTGAAATTAAAATTATAGATCCTGCCTGCGGTTCGGGTGCTTTCCCTATGGGTATCCTGCATAAACTGGTTTATATCCTGACCAAACTTGATCCTGATAATATTTTCTGGCGGGAACTGCAAAAACGAAAAGCCATTAAAGACACGGAAGATGCTTACAATCTCGGGAAACAGGAAGAAAGACAATTAAGAATTAAGGAGATTGAAGAAGCCTTTAATTCCAACACATCCGACTATGGCAGAAAACTGTTTCTAATAGAAAATGCAATTTACGGCGTGGACATACAGCCCATTGCTGTACAGATTGCAAAACTCAGATTTTTCATATCCCTTATTGTAGATCAGGATATGAAAAATAATATCATGCCGCTTCCAAACCTGGAAACCAAGTTTGTTGCAGCAGATACGCTCATCGGAAAAAAAGAAAACGATCTGTTCAC
>CALGRI010000099.1 GCA_937880875.1 uncultured Pseudomonadota bacterium | reverse complement strand
ATTAGAATGAAATAAAAAATATAATTTATTTATAACTATCTGTAAGATAAGATAAAATTAATTTTATCCATAAAGCTTATAATTAATGATTAACTGCTTGACATTTATAAAAATCTTTTGTTAGATAATGAATCTTTATTCATTTATTTTAAGGAAAGGCGATACAAGTTTGCAGAATAATAAATTAGATTTGCAGAAGAACAAATCGGAAAAATATAATAAAATATTAAATAGTGCAGGTGCCGTGTTTGCAGAATATGGATTTTACAAAGCAACCATAGCACAAATAGCAGCACGGGCAGGTGTGGCAGATGGCACACTATACCTTTATTTTAAAAATAAAGATGACATTCTCTACCAGTTCATCAGTTTCAAAACCGATGTGGTGTTTAAAAAAATGCGTGCCGCCGTTGAAAAAGGTCAGAATGCTGAAGAAAAATTGCGATATTTAATCCGGTGCCATCTTGAGGAATTTCAAAATGATAAAAATATGGCAATTATTTTTCGATCAGAGGTGCGGTATTTAAGGGATATTGAACCTCAAATCAAAGATATATCAAAAATGTATCTTGATCTATTGTCAGATATCATTGAACAGGGTCAGACTGAAGGTTCCATGCGCCAGGACCTTTTTGTCGGTCTTGTCAAGCGGTTTATTCTTGGGGCTGTGGAAGGTGTGATCGGTACCTGGGTATCTGCTGATGGCAGATATGATCTGGTTTCAATGGCAGACCCTCTGGTGGATCTTTATCTGACAGGTGTCAAAGGATAATAAATGCCATATAGTGTTTGAATGATATAAATTTGTTGAATAAGGCTTTTTACTTGACGAGTTCTTTCATGTTTATTAAAGCTTTTTGAGCCTGTATTCATAAGGTTAAGAAATATTTGGGAGGTAAAGAAGTATGACTTCAATAATCGGTCCGGCAAGTTTTAAATTTTTCGGGATATTTCCCGCAGCAATATTGTCAGTTATTTTGCCTGTCATTGGGATAGGATTGTTCGCCTATATCATTGCCAGACGTATTGCACCTCTTGTGAGGGCAAACCCGGATAACCGGTTTGACCAAATCGGCAAGCGCGTCACAAATCTTATCTTTGTCTGGCTGGGGCAGATACGGCAGCCAAGATACATGCTGGCAGGTGTGCTTCATATAGCCATTTTTGCCGGGTTCTTAATTTTGTCCATCCGTTCTACAACACTTGTAATTATCGGTCTTTCAGATGGATTTGTATTGCCCGGGTTTGGGGGCTTTTTAGGCGATATTTATAATTTTATAAAGGATTACGCCGCTACCATTGTCCTTATTGCCTGTGTAATTGCAGCTATCAGAAGGGGGATCTTTAAACCCGAGCGTTATGCCGTCCCGGAAAAATACGGCAAGGATCATACGGGAGAAGCTGTATTTGTATTGGGAATTATTGCAACATTGATGATTTCAGAAAGTCTTTTTGAAGCATCTGAGCTTGCCTTTGAATTCCAGCATACGGGGGCCGTGCATTTTTTAGCTCCCCTGTCTCTGGTTTGGATATTTAAGGCAATCCTTTCTTCGGTCCCTCAAAACATTCTCCAGGGGCTCCACATTTTCACTTATTTTGTTCATGATGTGACATTTTTCTTTTTCTTGTGTTTTTTACCCCTGGGAAAACATTTCCACGTGATTACATCTGTTTTTAACGTCTTTTTCATGCGGGTTAAAAAAGGTAAAATTAAACCAGTAATGCATGGGATTTCCGATGACAAGCTGGATGACCTTGAATCTTTTGGTGTAAAAAAACTTGAAGATTTTACCTGGAAGCATATGCTGGATTTTTATTCCTGCGCTGATTGCGGCAGGTGTTCTGATCAATGCCCTGCCAATGCAGTGGGCCGTCCTTTGTCTCCCAGATTCATTACCATTAAGGCAAGGGATCTGATGTTTAAAAATTATCCGCTTTCAGGAGAAATTTATAAAAGCAAGATATTGGTGGAAGATATTTATACAGAAGACGAAATCTGGTCATGCACCACCTGTGGTGCCTGTGAAGAAGAGTGTCCCCTGGGCATTGAATATATTGACAAAATGGTTGATTTGAGACGGGGAATGGTAGACGAAGGCATGGTACCACAGTCCCTGCAAAAACCCTTGAAAGCCCTTGAAAAAAGGGGTAACCCTTATGGAAAAATGGAAAAAAAGCGGGCAGAATGGGCAGAGGATAAAGAATTTAAAGCAAACTTTCAGATTAAAGATCTTGCCGAGGAGAAGGCTGACACCCTTTATTTTGTGGATAGTATTACATCCTATGATGATAATATCCAGAACATTGCCAGACGGACATCCATTATTCTTAACAAAGCCGGTATTGATTTTGGTATCCTTGGTAAACTGGAAAAGGATAGTGGGCATGAGGTTCTGCGGTTTGGCGAGGAAATGCTGTACCAGGATTTAAAAGCACAAAATACCGAAGCCATAAAGGAATCCGGTGTAAAGCAGATTGTGACAGCTGACCCTCATGCCTATAATGCATTGAAAAATGATTATGATAACCTTCCTCCTGTTAAGCATATCAGCCAGGTGGTTGCCCAGAAAATCAGATCTGGGGAACTTGATCTTAAACCCTGCCAGAATCCTGAAAAGGTCTATGTGTATCATGATCCATGCTATCTGGGCCGACACAATGACATTTACGAAGAACCAAGACAGGCCATGGATGCCATTGAAGGGTTAACAAGAGTAGAACTTGAAAAGAGCCGTGATC
>CALGRI010000098.1 GCA_937880875.1 uncultured Pseudomonadota bacterium | reverse complement strand
AGTTTTATCTTAAATAAGATGTGGCATATGTTTTGCGGGTTTGTCATTGACAACTGCCATATTTTATCAGAAGGTAATTGCAATGAAATAAAGCATATACCTATACATGGGTTTATGCACCAATTTGATTTGGCTATGACAGCCATGTTTTTTAAACCATTAACAAGGAGGTAACTATTGAAACGCAATAGTCATGCCGGAAAGGCCCTTAGCGGTGGATTCGGTGCTAGTTTTCTCTCCAATGATGAGCTTGAAGAGATTCACCTGGCAACCCTTGAAGTACTTGAACATACGGGAGTGTTTGTTGAAGATCCTGAAGCCATTGAGCTTTTTCGAAATGGTGGTGCAAAGGTTGACCAGGATAGTAAAATTGTTAAACTTCAGCCTTATATGGTTGAAGAGGCCATCAGGTCAGCACCATCCAAGTTGTTTCTGGCCGGCCGGAATCCTGAAAATGATATCATCCTTGAAAGTAATAGAGTCGGCTTTACCACCTTTGGTGAAGGGGTCAAGGTAAGAGATCCATACACGGGTGAACTGCGGGCCCCCACTAAAAAGGATGTATCCAATGCCGCAAAACTGGCCGATGCCATGGATGAGATCGATGTTTATGAAAGGGCTGTGGGAGCCCATGAAGTGCCCCAGGCCGTGGCACAATTGCACAATGCAGAAGCAAGTTTTAACAATACCAGCAAGCATCTTTTCATGGGGCCCTTTGATGGATATCAGCTGGATAAAATTGTGGAAATGGCCGTTGCCATTGCAGGAAGCAGGGAAAAACTTCTGGAACGTCCTCTGGTCACATTTATTACGTGTCCCGTCAGCCCCTTAAAGCTTGTGAAAGATACCTGTGAGGTGATTATGGGCGCTGCCCGTTCAGGTATGGCCGTCAATATTCTGTCCATGGCCATGGCCGGCGGATCATCTCCAGTGACGCTTGCAGGAACCCTGGTTAATCACAATGCCGAAGTATTATCCGGAGTCGTGTTGAGCCAGTTGACCTGTAAGGGAGCCAAAGTCATTTATGGGAGCTCCACCACAGCCATGGATTTGAGACGGGCATGCGCTTCCGTGGGGTCTCCTGAATGTGCAATGATCAGTGCTGCCGTGGCAAGGCTGGCACGATACTATGCTTTGCCGAGCTTTGTCGCCGGTGGCTAGGCTGACAGTAAAATATCCGATGTCCAGACTGGCCATGAAAAAACTCTTACAGCCTTGTTACCGGCGTTGGCAGGTGCCAACCTCATTTACGGCTTGGGTATGGTTGAGTCGGGCATGACATTTGATTTTGCTCAGTTGGTTATTGATAATGAATTCGCAAAAATGATTCGATATGTTCTGGGAGGAATCCCTGTGAACGATGAAACCCTGGCAGTGGATGTCACAAAGGATGTGGGACCTTTTAAAGATTTTTTAAGTCATCCCGCCACCTTTAAGCACATGCGAATTCAGTCACAGCCGAAAATCATCAATCGTCAGGGAATCGATCGATGGATGGCGGACGGATCTAAAACCATGTACGAGAAAGCAGTAAAAGAAGCACAAAACATACTGGAGAATCATCAGCCAGATCCATTACCCAAGGGGGTAAAGGAGCAATTGCGTAAAATTGTCCAGGACGCTGAAAAAGAAAAAGAGTTTTGAGGAGAAAATCATGAAAAAAATATTGACCCGTTATGGAGACGGATCTCCCGTGGAGTTAACGGAAACACAGCTTATGGAAGATATGATTGCCGGCACAGAAGATGCAGCCGACAGGGGTAATATTAATCCTTTGACCCAGGATGAAATGGATCACCTGGCAGATATTTTTAAGTGCCCATACCGGGTGGTTGGTGTGGATCCGGGTTACGAATGTGTGCTGAGTTATGACGGTTCTCCCATAAAAATGCTTCGTACCAATGTGACATCTGATCGCATCCTGGCCATGCAGATTTATGAGAAATTAATGGGTGCTGATACCCTGGAAATGGGATTTGTGGATTATAGTTATAAACCCATAAAGTCCATCCTCACCTTTGAAGAGCCTTTGATGGAGCAGGCCCTTTTGATGACTACTGCACCCATCATGTATGGGGCCCAGCCCAATCTGGGGCTATACAGCCAGCCGGACGGTCCCTTTCCCAATCCAGCGGAACTCTTGCCCAGAGGAAAGATTGCCGAAGCACAGGAGTCCTACGAAATGGCCGTTGAAGAGGCGGTCAAGGATATGGTGTATGTGGCCTCCAGCATGTATGAATCCGGCGCAGACTGCATTCTTCTGGACACAGTTGGTGCTGCCGGAGATGCCGATGCCCTTGCCGGCCTTAAGACGGCAGAAATATTAAGGGAAAAATACCCTGATATTGGTATAGAGCTTGGTATGGCAGGAGAGTTTGTTCTGGGCATGCACGGAGCACTGGAATATGACGGTGTGCGTCTGGCAGGGCTTTACAATCATCAGATGCTGGAGTTGGCCCAGAAAGCCGGAGTCAATATTTTCGGAACGGTTATGAACACCAATACCACGGAAAGCACTCCCTGGAATCTGGCAAGGGCCATCACCTATACCAAGGCGTGCAGTGACATTACAAAGATTCCGCTCCATGCAAATATTGGAATGGGCGTGGGAGGGGTTACTGTTCATGATCATACCCCCATTGATGTCACATCCCGGGCGTCAAAGGCCATGGTTGAAATCTGTCGCCTTGACGGGCTGTAGGTTGGCGTTGGTGATCCACTTGGAATGGCTATTACCCACGCAGTTGCCTCGGGAATGGGCGGAATGCGAGCAGCCGGAGATCTGGTTGCCCGTATGCAGATATCCCAGGGCATGAGACTTGTGGAAGCTAAAAAATATGTTGCAGATAAACTGGGTGTGGCAGTACGGGATCTGACCGATCCCATCATCATGTCGGAAGTTCGCAATGATTTAGGGCTGGGAACCCTTCATGCCGGCGCAAGGAGCGCCAAGGGCATTGAGGCCAAGCATAACATTGCAGACATCCTGAAAATAGATATTAACTGCGTACGTAATTTTAAAAAAAATACGGCTCCAAGATCCATGTGAGATTCTTCTGGCTTTTCCAGGTGGATGGAATAGAGCCCGGAGTAAGCATTACAGCAAACAACCTTTAGGGGTACCAGCAGGTACCCCTAATTATTATTATAAGTTGTCTATGCGGTAGATAACCCATATCAATTTCTCCATAGTCAGAGCCTGAGTCAGAGCCTGACATCAATGCCGGGTTATACTTCCTTTAATACCTTGACGGACATTTTATCAACAAGAGTTTTAGTTTTTTCTCTATATGCAAGCATATGTGGTGCTGTTAAATGTGCCTTTAAATCCTCCAGGCTGTCCCACCTTTCGATTATTGTGACACCATTAATATTCAACTCCTGGGGGGGCAGGCCTGTAGGGACATCAATGGTTGGCACATACTCTATACATCCCTTTTCTTCAAGAACCTTTGGAATATTGGATTTAAAAATTTCAACAAATTCTGACAAATGGCCTTCTTTAATTTGTATTGATGCAATTACGTTTATCATCTCATAATCTCCTTATTTGTAAGTCTGTAAAAAATTTTTATCTTACCTTTCCCATTGCCTTGAATCAGGCAGGAATGAATCAGGATGCTTTGGTTAATCACAAGATTGCTCCGGATCTACTCATAATAT
>CALGRI010000097.1 GCA_937880875.1 uncultured Pseudomonadota bacterium | reverse complement strand
GCTTGAAAGCCCGAAACCGTCTTATATTCCAGAAGAGATTGACAAGGCCATAAGAAAAAAATTCAACATATTGCTGAATATTCAATCCTAAATCATGACAACCCGGGCGTGGCATTCGTCCAGATATGAACAAAGGAAGAATTGATATGTTGGAAATAAAAAAAATAAATCTGCCTGAATTTTTAATCCCCTGGCTGGACCGTTTCTATGACCCCCTGGAAATTGATCTTTTGCAGATACTTGCAGACAAACCACTTGAAAAAAAACAGATAGTCGCGCTTTTGGAAAAAAATAAACCCCTGAAAGATTATAATAATTTTGATCTTTTTTTGGAAAGAGCCTGGCAAAGGGGTGTTATTAAACTTCTTGACGACCAGCGGATAGAACCGGAGGATTTCCATGTAAGGTTTGATTTTTGGGCATTATTTGAAGGATGGAAGGATCTGCCCGTTGAAATAAAGGACAAATTAAATGATTGGGAATTAAATCATTACATTGCATCCCATGCCCAAAAAGCAGAAGACCTGAAAAGCAAAAACCAAAGAGATCCTTATAAAATATATCCAGAATACCTTTTGCTGAAGGAAGTTAAGGCACTATTCGAAAAAATCCCTAAGTTTTATTTATGGCCCTGCAATTGCCGGGCAATGATTGGAAACTGCGAAAAACCTGAATTCACATGTATCAGATTTTCAAATACCAAGGGAATCGGGTGGGAGATTTCAAGGGAAAAAGCCCTGGACATTGTACAAGAGGCCAATAAAAATGGACTGATGCAAAGCGCTGAAATTGGACTGGATAAACAGGGAATGATTACAGGTGCCCTGTGCAATTGCTGCAGTGACTGCTGCTTTCCCCATCAGCTCTCCAAAAAACTCAATGTTCAAAAATACTGGCCCATGAGCCGTTACCTTGCACAGCCTCCGACCCAGGACTGCATCAAGTGCGGAAAATGTGTCCGGCGATGCCCTTTTGGTACCATATCCCAGGAAAAAGACATCAAAGAAAAGAAACTCCTGGTTCCTGTAATTGATGCTGAACAATGCAGGGGATGCGGTGTATGCGCCACAGGATGTCCTGAAGGTGCTATTAAAATGGAACAGATAAGGGAATCCTTGTTTGAAGAAAAATTAAAGGTACATGAATGATGGACACCATAAAATCAGCAATAATAGAAATCAAATCCGAGTTGATTGAATTTGCTCAGGAATTGATAAAGATAAAGAGCTACTCCGGTGATGAAAAAGAGATAATCAAGTACATAAACGAGAAAATGATCCAACTTGATTATGATGAGGTGATCATTGATGCCATGGGAAATATTGTCGGGCGAATCGGAAATGGGAAAACAATCATTATGTTTGATTCCCATATAGATACGGTGGAAGTCAATGATGTTTCAGAGTGGACACATGATCCCTTTGGCGGTCATATTGAGAGCGGCAGGCTCCATGGAAGAGGTTCCGTTGATATGAAATCGGCTGCAGCAGCCTCCATCTATGCAGGGGCTGTCGCAAAAAAAATGGGACTTCATATGGATAAAACAATATATGTATCCTGTACTGTGCTGGAAGAAGATTGCGATGGTGAAAACCTGAAACATTTATTTAATGAGTGCCGCATTCATCCCGACTATATGATTATCTGCGAGCCATCCGGTAACAAGCTTGTTACAGGCCATAAGGGAAAAGCACAGGTCGCCATTAAAACCCATGGCATATCTGCCCATGGATCTGCCCCTGAAAAGGGATTAAATGCCATTTATGAAATGTCCCAAATTATACAGAGGATTGAAAAAACAAGTGAATCCCTTATGAAAGCGGAAGGGAAAAATGGTACATTAGTGGCTTCAAAAATTTCCAGTGTAAGTGCATCTCTAAATGCGGTTCCCTTTGAATGTGAAATATATCTGGACCGGCGCCTGGTACTGGGTGAAACAAAAAAAACCGTAACAAAAGAAATGGATGCCATTATTGAAGGGAAAAAGGCATCATGGGAGATTGGCATCCTTAATCGTAAATCCTGGACGGGAATGGATGTAATCTATCACCCGTTTCATCTGCCCTGGCAGATTGATCTTGATCATGTCCTTTCAAAAGCCTGTTTTAAAGCATTTAAAGCAGCCTTTGGATCTGATCCTGAATTCGATTATTGGGATTTCAGTACCAATGCAGTTACAACGACAGCCATGGGAATACCTACTATTGGCTTTGGGCCGGGTGAGTATAAACTGGCTCACATGGTCAATGAAAACTGTGAAGTCAATCAAATTGTTGATGCATGCCAATTCTATACAACTATGATTGATAAACTGGGATAAAGTTG
>CALGRI010000096.1 GCA_937880875.1 uncultured Pseudomonadota bacterium | reverse complement strand
GTAACCTGAAGGTCACAAGTAAAACAGGGGTGCTAATCTGTTTTGAAATTTTGTTTCCATCCATTGCATCCAGGTTTGTAAAAAATGGGGCTGATATCCTCACCACCATTACCAATGATGCCTGGTTTGGTCATACATCGGCAGCATCCCAGCATTTTTCCATTGCCGTATTCAGGGCAGTTGAAACCCGCAGAACCATAGCAAGAGCTGCAAATACCGGGATTTCAGGTTTTATTGATCCTAAGGGGAAAATTCTTGAAACAACGGCTTTGTTCACAGATCGGGCCGTTACACGACAGGTTCCAGCCCTGAACCAGATCAGTTTTTATACAAAATACGGGGATGTTTTTGCCATTTGTTCAATAGTTGCAATCTGCATGGTTTTCATGGTAAAAGGTGTCAGAAAAAAGTTTTGGAAAACCGTTTAGGAGAAATCAAAATGAGTATAGAATTAAAACAAAATATCCAAACCATATATACCAAAGCCGACCAGCTTAAGGAGTATCTTTGACCTTCCTGTAAAGCAAAAGCGGTTCCGTGAACTTGAACTAATTATTTCCAGAGAAGATTTCTGGAACGATTCAGACAAAGCAACGGATCTCTTAAAAGAAAGAACCTTGCTTTTAAATCTTCTGGAAACCTGGGAAAACATTTACCAAGAAATTGAAGATGCAGATATTCTCCTGGAACTTGCCCTTGAAGAGTCGGATAAGGAGATTGAAAATGAAGTGGCCGTCCTTTTATCCATACTTGAGAAAAAAATAAAAAAATTTTCAATCCAGGTCACCCTTGACGGTGAAGATGATGCAAGGAATGCGCTTGTTTCCATTAATGCCGGTGCCGGCGGAACAGATTCCCAGGATTGGGCTGAAATGCTGTTTCGCATGTACACCCGATGGATTGATAAAAAAGGATATACATTTAAGATTATTGACTATCAGCCAGGGGATGAAGCCGGGATTAAGGGTGCAACCCTTCATGTGTCAGGAATTAATTGTTATGGGTTTATGAAGGTTGAATCCGGAGTCCACCGCCTTGTGAGGATTTCACCCTATAACGCAAGCGGAAAACGGCATACATCATTTGCATCAGTTTTTGTCTATCCTGAAATCAAAGATGAAATTAAAATCGATATTGATGAGTCAGATCTGAGAATTGATGTGTATAGGGCCAGCGGAGCCGGCGGGCAGCATGTGAACAAGACAAGCTCCGCCGTCAGGATCACCCATCTTCCCACGGGTGTGGTGGCCCAGTGCCAGCAGGAATCCTCCCAGCACCGCAACAAGGAGATTGCCTTTAAGGTTTTAAAGTCAAGGCTTTACCAGCTTGAAAAGAAAAAGCAGGAGCAAAAAATGCAAAATCTCCATGATGGTAAAGATGATATTGCCTGGGGAAGTCAGATCAGATCATATGTTCTTCATCCCTATAGGATGGTTAAAGACCATAGAACAGATTTTGAAATGGGGGATGTGGACAGAGTCCTGGATGGAGACCTGGACCCGTTTATTGAAGGAGTTTTACTCTCATAAAAATGGATCCTCTTGCCGTCATTGAAAAATTTTATACACCTGGTACAAAACGTTATCAGGTTCTTGTTGAGCACAGCCGGATTGTTACTGAAAAGAGTCTTGAAATTGCCAGCAATCTGACCCATCTGAAGCCTGATATTGAATTTATTAAAAAAGCTGCCATGCTGCATGATATCGGTATCTATCTGACCCGGGCCCAATCTATTGACTGTAACGGAAAGGAGCCATATATCTGTCACGGATTTCTTGGGAAAAAGCTCTTGGATGAACAGGGACTGCCCCCTGAATACGGCCTTGTTTGTGAACGACATACGGGTGCAGGGATTACAAAAGAAAACATCCTTTCAAACAATCTTCCTTTGCCCCAAAGAGATATGGTTCCAATCAGCATTGAAGAAAAAATTATATGTGTTGCAGATAAATATCACTCTAAAAATCCAAAATATGCAGACAAAAAAATAACCACCCCTCAAATTATTGATGAGCTTGGGAAAATACATCAAGATCATGCAAAAAGATTTTCAATGTGGGCTGAAGAGTTCAACCTGTGATTTAAAGAGATAAAATCTTTATAAAGGGATGTTTTATATGCCGGGAAAAAACCAAAAGTGATTATAACAACTAATCATGGGAAAACCATAGATACTGCCAAAGACTTAACCTCGGAAGAGCGCCATATCCTGCAGAAACTCTTTGCCTGGAAGGCTGTTGCTGACTCTTTGACCCAGTTCAGGGAAATAAAGGAGCGGGCAATGCAGGTAGGGTGGAATAATTCCGGCCCTGTCCAGGAAAGCCG
>CALGRI010000095.1 GCA_937880875.1 uncultured Pseudomonadota bacterium | reverse complement strand
TATGAGTGGGGTCAGGCTTGCATTATTGTATTTTTTTTGTAGATTTATCGATAAAAACACAATAAAACAAGCCTGACCCCGTCTGCAAGGACTTAAGGCCAGTTGAATATTTAAAAAATAAGGAGAAGGAATTTGTTTACCAGAGCCATCGTCAAAACACCCTGCCGGAACATAGTCAATGGAATCAGCACTGCCAGCCTTGGCAGACCCGATTACGAACTTGCCTTAAAACAGCATAAAGACTATATCCATGCGCTTAAAAAATGCGGGCTTAAAGTGGTTGTTCTTGATCCGGATGAAAGTTTTCCTGATTCAACCTTTATTGAGGATGCTTGTCTTATAACCCCCCAATGTGCCATCATCACAAATCCTGGAGCGCCATCAAGAAGGGGTGAAACCATTCAAATTTCAGAAACTATCAAAGAACTTGATATGCCTGTGGAAAGCATCCAAAATCCTGGAACCCTTGATGCAGGAGATATTATGATGGTAAAAGACCATTATTTTGCAGGATTGTCTGATCGGACAAACATTGAAGGGGCATCCCAGTTAAACCTTATATTGGAAAAATACGGTTTAACATCATCAACCATTGCCCTTAAAAACGTCCTTCATTTAAAAACCGGGATTTCTTATCTGGAGAACAACAACCTGCTTGCCTTTGGTGAATTTTTAACCCATCCTTCACTCAGCAATTTTAATATCCTGGCAGTTGATCAGGATGAATCCTATGCAGCCAACTCTGTATGGATCAATGGCAGGGTACTTGTTCCCATGGGATTTTCTAAAACTATTAAAATAATAAAAGCTGCAGGCTATCAAACCATTGAAGTTGATGTGTCGGAATTCAGAAAACTTGATGGAGGATTAAGCTGCCTGTCATTGAGGTTCTAAAAGGGTTACAGACGTCTTCAGGATTTTAGAGCAGAAGCTAAAATAAAAAATGCCGGGACATGGTAAACATACCCGGCATTTTTATCTATTGTCAGAAAATTTGTTTTGAACTAGTCTTCTTCAATTACAATAGCGTCTTCTTCACAAACTTCCACACAGCTTTCGCAACCCATGCATTCTTCAGCATTTACTGGAACCGATTTATCATTTTCCATTTCAAAAACTTCTACCGGACATACGTCGACACATTCTTCGCAGCCAACACATTTTGCTTGGTCAACAATTGGATTAAATGCCATTTTAATAGCCTCCTTAGAAAATTAACATTATTATATTATAAATTCGTTTTTTAAATACAATCTTTATAAAAAAAGCTTTTATAACATGATATTAATTAAAATCAAGTTTTTTATCACTTTAATTTGATCAGACATACAGATATCTGTTTATTTGAACAATTAAAGAGCCTGTTAATATCATTCCCGGAAAAAATACACAATTTGATTTGCCCTGAAAGAAAACAGCTATCATTAACTTCAGGTAGATTGTTTTCCAGGATACCATCTCCTTGAATTGCACGCACCAAATAGTCACAAAACTGATGTTGCCATTCGTTTTTATTTTCACATTCATTTTCATGCACTTTTATATTATCAATGTCAAGGGCATTTACAACATCTTTGCAATTGGACTCAAGATAGTCAAATACCGCGTCACTGGCAGTGATGAACAATGGCATATCCCCATCTTGCTTTAATCCCCCCATTGCCGCCATACTTCTTGACCATGCCCTAATCCGCTGTTGGATCATGATACCCCCCCCATCTTTACTATCCACATCTTTACTATCCTCAGCTTTGCTGTTTTCGGCTTCACTTGAGGGATATTCCAATCCGCGCAGGGTTGAAATTAGTGTATCATGGCTTGTACTAAGATCGTTTAACGCCAAATCAATGCCTTCATTTTGTTCATCATACAATTGTGCCATTTTTAAAAACAATAAATCCTGCTGCAGGGTTGATTCGCCGGGCAAGGCAACGTCAGGACCTTTTCCTCCTTTACCCCCCTTGATCTGTGATTTAATGGCTGTCACATCTGAATCATTTGTAAAATAAGGGGTGTCCTTTAAAAGGGATTTAAGATTCACTTCATTTCCCTTGTGGATACGTGCCCATGCCAGATATTGTTCTAGGTTTTGTTCAACCGCCACAACCTTGTCATAAGATAAAAAAAACGGGGTGATTTTCCCCTGTCCAAAAGCTTTGTGCAAGTTTGGATGAATGTCAAAATCCCCATTCATCGGGAAATATTCAAAGGACGGGAAAAAGGTTAAAACTATTCTCAATTGGTTTTCACGAATATGGGTGAAGGGGAAAAATAAAATTCTTATTGTCATGGGTCAGCCTTTTTATCATGAACACTGATGCCTAAATTGGTCAATTGGTCGCGAATCTTATCAGCCTCTTGAAAATCATTTTGTTGTCTTGCGCGGTCCCGTTCCTTTATAAGATCTTGAATTTGCCTTGAATATTGCTTTTTTTCTTTAAAGCTGAAAATCTTAAGAACAGAATCTATTTCTTTAAAACAGCTCACAAGCTTTTGGGCGCCATCAGCATTGATTTTATTTTTGTTGATGAGCCTGTTGATGGTTTTAACGTTAGCAAGCATTGAAGAAATAGCACCTGAAATTCTTAAATCATCCTCCATGGATTGAAAAAAAGCAGCTTTCATATCATATATAAATTGATCCATGTCTTCAAATTCAGATCCGTTTCCAATTATACTCAGGGTAGCAATGCACCGATTAATTTTATCCAAAGTATATTGGGCCTGTTTTAAAGCCTGGTCCGACAAAATTAAGGTTTTCCTATAATGATTGGAAATCAGCCAGAAGCGAATGGTTTTGAGTCCCCACCCCTTTTTGACAAGGGTTTCAAGGGTCAAAGATTCCATGGTCAAAGCACCCAGGGAACCGTCATAGCGGACGGGATCGCAATGCAGCCAATATCTTGCAAGGGTTGCCCCTTTTAAAGCTCTTGCAATGGCAACTTCGTTTTCATGATGGGGAAAGATAAGTTCCCGACTACCCGTCTGAATATCAAAACTTTCTCCTAAAAATTTCATGGCAATGGCCGCACATTGCAAATGAAGAGAAGGACGTACATTGCCCCATTGAGTTTTAATGCCCACTCCTGCCTTGAGTTCTGAAAGGCGAACGCGTTTTAACAACGTAAAATCCTTTGGATTACCCTTTTCATAGGCATCAAGATCCACTGTTGCCCCGGATTTTATCATATCCAGATTGGTCCTTGAAAAATCACCATACTCTGGCTGACTGGCAATATCAAAATACAGAGAATGCAGTTTTTCATAGGCATGCTTTTTTGATTGGAGCTGTCTTGCCACATCAATCATTTCATCAAAATGGTCTGATACTTTTGGATAGGCATCTGCCGGGCGGATATTTAATTTTAAAAGGTCTTGTTTAAACAGATCCAGAAAGGTTTGTGTAAACTTTGAAAGTGGTTCACAGGCCTTCTGCGACCCCTGGATGGTCTTGTCATCATAATCAGTAATATTGACCACATGATTGACCGCGATCTTATGATACTCAATGTATCTTACAAGTAAATCAGTAAATGCATATCTTCGAAACCGACCTACATCCAGCCTTTCATGAACGGTCGGCCCGCAGGTATAAACAGATATTTTTTCTTTTTCCAGCTGTTTAAATGGTGTCTTGGATTTTGAAAGTGTATTAAAAAGGGACAGGGCAATATGGTTTTCCACGGAAAAGAGATTGGTGGACAGATATCTTTCACCGCTGTCCGGAAAAATAACAACAATACAGCCTTTTTTAATCTTCTGCGCTTCTTCAAGGGCAGCAGCCATGGCAGCACCAGAGCTCATCCCCACAAAAAGGCCTTCTTTTATTGCCAGGCTGCGGGCAGTATTAAAAGCTGTTTCATCATCAATATTAATTTTTTCATCCAGGCAGGCTTTTTCCATAATCTCAGGGGTATAAGATTCCTTCATGTTTTTAAGCCCCTGGATCTTATGTCCGAGATAAGGCTCGACACATACAATCCTGATATCCTTATTATACTCTTTTAATCTCCTGGAAAGCCCCATAAGGGTTCCGCTTGTCCCGATGGTTGCCACAAGAGAAGTTATTTTTCCATGGGTCTGATCAATGATTTCAGGTCCCGTGGTTTCGTAATGTGCTTTCCAATTGGCTTCATTATTATACTGGTCCGTTAAAAAATACATATCTGGATTTTCTCTTGCAAGCCTGTATGCTTCTTCAATGGCACCATCAGATCCCAGGTGTCTGGGAGTTAAAATAATCTGGGCTCCCCTTGCGCGTAAAATGCTTTTGCGTTCTTCACTTGCATTTTCTGCCATGGTCAACGCCAGTTTGTATCCTTTGACGGCACAAACCATGGCAAGGCCGATCCCTGTATTCCCGCTGGTTGCTTCGATAACTGTTTTATCATGGGTCAACTCACCCGTCTTTTCTGCCGCATTGATCATATAAAGGGCAGGCCGATCTTTAACAGAACCGCCTGGATTCATATATTCAAGCTTGGCAAAAATTTTAACCCCTTTTACAGGATTCATCCTTGTTATCTCAACAATAGGGGTGTTGCCAATGGTATCTATAATTGAAATTGTCATTTAACCTTTGCTTTGTTGAAGCCATCAATTCATATATTCTTGACTTTTAAAATATAAAATGGCTTTATACAGTAATTTTAAAAGATGTGCAATTTTTTACTGGAAAGAACATGTTCTGTTTATTAAAACAAAAGATTCTGCCATTTTTTGTGATATTTGCTTGTTTTTATTTTTTCATATCAAGCAATAGGTTTGCAATAGCAAATGTTTTGCCCCAGAATCCCAAAGAGATCCCCTGGCATATATCTGCACGGGTAGTGACCTTTGATAATAAAAGAAATCTTTATATTGCCGAAGACGATGTTGTAATCACAGGGGGCAAAACCAGGCTTGAAGCAGACTATGTTGAATTTTCAAACATAACAAAGGACGCTTTTGCCAGAGGTAATGTTTTTTTAATATCTGGAGAAGATTCCATCACCTGCAATGCTATGAATATTAATCTAACAACCGAGACCGGAACCGTAAACAAAGGCACCATTTTTATCCAGAAAAACAATTTTTATATTAATGGTGAAAACATAAGAAAACTAGGTAAATTTTCTTATAGCGCGGATAAAGGCTACATCACATCATGTTCTGGCGAATATCCTGACTGGAAAATTTCTGCCAGAGATATAAAAGTCACTGTTGAAGGGTATGGAACGGCCTGGGATACTGTTCTCTGGGCTAAAAATATTCCCACCGCCTACAGCCCATTTCTTGTGTTCCCCGTCCAGACCAAACGGCAGACAGGTCTTTTATTCCCCAGGATCACTTCTTCGGACAGAAAAGGATTTGAATATGAACAGCCTCTTTTTATCGCTATTTCAAGAAATACGGATGCTACAATTTATGCAGACTATATGTCTGACCGCGGAGCAAAAATAGGGACAGAGTTCAGATATGTCCTGGATAACAAAACAAAGGGCTCTATGTTTCTTGATTTCCTTGAAGATAACAAAATTGATGACGGAACAGATACAACAAAAAACTATAGTTTTTCCACAACCCCCCAGAGGACCAACTCAGACCGGTTCTGGTTCAGGATGAAACATGACCAGGGCCTTCCCAATGGATTTACAGCCAAGTTGGATATCGATGTGGTAAGTGATGAAGATTATCTCCATGAATTTTCAGATGGATTTACAGGGTATGATGAAACCAAGGAATATTTTGAAAAAGAATTTGGCCGAAGCCTTGATGAATATAATGATACCACCCGGAAAAATCAGTTGAACATCAATAAATCATGGTCCACATATTCCTTTAACATTGATACTGTATGGTATGACAATATTCGTGCCCGGCGACAGGATTTTGATGATACAACCTTGCAGACACTTCCAAGCATTCAGTTTGATGCATTCAAACAGCAAGTCGGTCCTTCAAAATTCTTTTATTCACTGGATAGCGAATATACTTCTTTTTACAGACAAGATACAACTACAACTCTTGTGAGCGGGCAACGGGCAGATATCTATCCCAGATTTTATCTACCAGTAAAACTTGGCAAATTTTTTAATTTTGAACCCTCGGTTGGTGCACGGCAAACCATCTGGCACACCAATGAATTCACGGATATTAATGGTAATTCCGACAGCCTTCGGACTAGAGAAATGTATGATATAGGTGCAGTATTGTCCACAAAACTGAATAAAATTTTTAATCCCGATAACAATTTTGCAGATAAAATCAAACATGAAGTCATACCTGCACTTGGATATGCCTTCACTCCTTACATTAGCCAACATGATCTGCCTTCCTTTGATTCTCTGGACAGAATTGCAGAACAAAATCTTATCACCTGGTCTCTTGCCAGCAATTTTATTTCCAGAAAATCAAAGATAAACCCCAAAGGAGAAGAAACATTAACCTATCGTAACCTTGCTTATATTAACCTTTACCAAAGTTATGATATTAAAAAATATCTAGATAAGGAATCAAGACCGTTTTCAGATATTACGCTTGTTACGGAGCTGAATCCTATAAATTTTATAACCCTTAATACGAATCTTACCTGGTCCCCCTATGACAATTATTTTAATACCTTCAACATTGGGAATACAATAAAAACCAATAGAGGGGACAACTTACGGACAGAATATCGATATACCAAAAACACTTCAGAATTTTTATATTCAATAATTGATGTCAGCCTGACAGATGAATTAACCGCCTATTACTCCATTGAAAAAAACCTAAAGGAGAAAAAGACTGTTGAAACACAGGTCGGAATTGGAATCAATAAATCCTGCTGGGCATTGAATCTCTTCTTTTCACAATCCAGTGACGAACAGAGTATTGCCTTTCTTATAAATCTTCATGGAATCGGAGAGTTTGGCACAAAATGATTGAAAGCCTAAACTGGTTTGCCCTTTTGACACGAAGCAACTTTGAGCAAACCGTGTACACCACTATTGTTAAAAAAAAAATTGAAGCTTTTTTGCCTAAAATCAAGCAGAAAAGCACTCGTAAAGATAGAAATCTGATGATCGAAAAACCTCTTTTTTCTGGATATGTTTTTGTAAAATCAAGCTTTGAACCTGCTGACCAGCTAAAAATTTTAAAAACAACCGGGGTTGTAAGGCTATTGGGCAACAAATCAGGGCCGCTGGCCATACCGCCGTACCAGATTGAATCTTTAAAAATCCTGACAAGTACCAGCATGGATCTCATCACAGGAGCCAATATCCGCTTAAAAAAAGGAGACCCTGTGATGATCATAAGCGGTCCCATGGCAGGAGCAAAAGGTGAATTTATACATCATAAAGGCAAAGGCCGTGTTTTTATTAAAATAGATGTTCTAGGACAATATGCCGGGGTTGAGGTTGATGAAAATAATGTTGAAAAACTCCCTGACTTTTTATCATAACTCCTTGACTTTTTATCAAATTTTAATTAGAACCATTAAAAAAATACAATAAAATTGTATCATTATCATATAAAAAGAGGCCGCATGAATAAACTTGAATTAATTTCAACATTAAAAGAAAGAGCAAACCTGACAAAAAATGAAGCGGCAGAGGTCATTAAAATATTTTTTGACTCGCTTTCCGATTCATTTGTAAAAGGAGAAAGACTCGAAATAAGAGGATTTTGCAGTTTTCATATCAAAAAGTATAAAAGCTACACTGGCCGAAACCCGAAAACCAGCCAAAAAGTCATTATTCCTCCCAAACGCCTTCCATTTTTCAAATGCGGCAAAGAGTTAAAGGAGCGGGTGGATTATTAACAAATGGTTATTGATCAAACCATGTCTGATTTTGATCAAATGCAATACCAGGCCAAAGCAGTATCTGAATTAACTATAATCATTCAGACAAAAAAAATTCCCAATGCACTTCTTTTCTTAGGAAATGAAAATACTGGCAAAAAAGATGCAGCCTTTTTTTTTGCCAAGGGATGTAATTGTTTAAGCAAAAAAGAATTTGCCTGCAATAATTGCAAATCCTGTCGCAAGATAAATGCAAAAACCCACCCTGATATCCTTTGTGTCAATCTTAAGGACGGCAAAAAAATAATTTCCATCTCCCAGATTCGTGAAATGGGATTGACCATTTCTTCTAAACCCAATGAGGCTAAATTCAGGATGGTCATGATTCTAAATGCTGATCTAATGAATACCCAGGCCCAGAATGCATTATTAAAGAGGCTTGAAGAACCGCCTGAAAAAACATTTTTCATTCTAATTGCCACAAAAATTTCTTTTCTTTTGCCTACCATTATTTCAAGGTGCCGTGTCATAAGGTTTAAACCATTGACAGACAAACTCATTGAGCAATATCTGATCAACGAGTTCAAAACTGATAAGCAAATGGCCTATATAGCTTCAAAAACGGCTGATTCTGATATAAAAAAGGCAATGATGTATTTAAATTTGAACCCTGATAATGAAAATTTCATCTGGCTGAAAAAAAGGAAGTGGTTACTCAATACCCTTGCAGACATTCTTAAAACAGACACAACCGACTGCATATCAAAAGGATTGATGCTGTCACAAAAATTAAGTGCTGATCCTGACCTTGTGGATGATGCTATTGCCATAATGAAGACATTTTTTCGGGACCTGGTAATTTTTAAATTTCATCCAAAAAAAATAGTTAACCTTGATTTTTCTGAGTTTTTTATTGATATTGGTCAGAGGATTGAACCCAAAAAAATGGACGAATGGATCAAAGAGCTTTATGAAACGGAAAAAAGGCTGACCTCAAATAGCACACTGAGGTTAACATTGGATAGATTTTTTCTTAAAATTGCTGTCCAAAAAGGAAATTTGATTTATGAATAAAGTTGCTGTCCAAAAAGGAAATTTGATTTATGAATAAAGTTGCTGGTGTTAAATTTAAAACAGCAGGGAAAATATATGATTTCAACAGCAGTGCTTTTGTACTGAAAGAAGGAGACCCTGTTATCGTAGAAACTGACCAAGGTCTTAGCTTTGGTAAAATTGCCATACCGCCTGTTGAAGTTGAAAATACGGGGAGAAAATTAAAACAGATTGTGCGTGTTGCCACCAGAGAAGACTTTCTTAGAAGAGAAGAAATAAAAAAAATTGAAACAGATGCCTTTGCCTTTTGCATCCAGCACATTGATGCTTTAGATCTTCTCATGAACCTGTTCAGTGTTGAAAGTACCTTTGATCAAAAAAAATTGACCTTTTTTTATACTGCTGACGGCAGAATTGATTTTAGAGAATTAATTAAACTTCTGGTAAAAGAATTTTCTATTCGAATTGAAATGCGCCAGGTGGGCATTCGAAACCTTTCAAAACATTGCGGAGGGCTCGGCAAATGCGGAAGAGAGATCTGCTGTTCATCTTTTATGCATACTTTTGAGCCGGTTTCCATTAAGATGGCAAAAGAGCAGGGACTGTCATTGAATCCTGCAAAAATATCCGGGGTTTGTGGCCGCTTAATGTGCTGTCTGACCTTTGAAAATGAAACCTATAAACGTCTTAAATCTGAAATGCCCAAACTGGGGAAAAAAATTACCATAGAAGAAGGGAAAGGAATAGTTATCAGGCAGAATGTATTAAAAGAGAGCGTGACAATTCGTTTAGAGGATAATACTGAAGTAGAAAAAAAAACAAAGACTGAATAACTTGATTACAGGGCATAAAAGATAATGACAACCAAAAAACAATTTTTCACCACCCCCATATATTATGTTAATGCCAAACCCCACCTGGGGCATGCATACACATCCATTGCCACTGATGTTGCAACAAGATTCAAACAGATGGATGCCTATGAAACCTTTTTTCTGACGGGAACAGATGAACACGGGGACAAGATTGTTCAGGCTGCCCAGGCCCAGGAAACAACACCAAAAGCATATGCAGATAAAATCAGCAAGCTTTTTCAAGATCTTCTGCCTGTATTAAATGTCAAAAACAATTATTTTATCAGAACAACAGATCCTTATCATATCAAGATAGTTCAAGATATCCTTTCAAAAATTTATGACTCAGGGGATATTTATTTTTCAAGCTATGAGGGACTTTATTGCTTTGGATGTGAGCGGTTTTACCAGGAAAGGGAACTTGTGGATGGTAAATGTCCAGACCATGGTGTTGCCCCGGAGATCATCAAAGAATCCAATTATTTTTTCAAGATGAGCAAATACCAGGAATGGCTCATCAACCACATCAAAGCCAATCCTGACTTTATCCGGCCTGAGCAGTACAAGACCGAACTGCTCTCTTTTTTAAAGGAACCTTTGGAAGACCTTTGCATTTCTCGTCCAAAATCCCGCCTGACCTGGGGAATCAACCTGCCCTTTGATGAAGATTATGTCACCTATGTTTGGTTTGACGCCCTTGTAAATTATATTTCAGCACTGGGGTATCCGGATGGTGAGCTGTTTAAAAAATTCTGGACAAGTGCCCGGCATTTTGTGGCAAAAGATATTATCAAACCCCATGGAATTTACTGGCCCATTATGCTGAAAGCTGCCGGCATACCAATTTATAAGGGCTTGAATGTTCACGGGTTCTGGAATGTCAAAGGCAGCAAAATGTCAAAAAGTATCGGCAATGTTACAGACCCCATCCAAGTAACAGATATTTACGGAGTTGACCCCTTCAGATATTTTCTGATGAGGGAGATGGTCTTTGGTCTGGATGCCAATTTCACGGAAGAAACCATTATATATAGAATTAACGCTGATCTTGCCAATGATCTTGGAAATCTTTTTTCACGAATCCTTTCCATGAACCTGAGATATTTCAAGGGTGAAGTAAAAGGAAAGAATAATAAAATTGAAAAAGAAAAAAATCTGTCTTTGTCATCTGATGCGAATCGCGCCATTGAAGAGTTTAAACAGGCCATGGAATTTTGTGAATTCCACAAAGGGCTCGGGGCCATCTGGCAATTTATCAGCATCATGAATAAATATATTGATACGCATAAACCCTGGGATTTGGCCAAGGATGAAGCAAATATTCCTATTCTTGAAACAATTCTCTATAATCTCATCGAGGGGTTAAGGGTTGTTTCCTGCCTGATCTACCCCATTATGCCCCAAACATCTTTAAAAATGCAAAAAACCCTTTGTATGGAAAAAGAAAATATGGGGTTCTACACACTTAAAGAAACATCTGTCTGGGAACAGGTGAAAAAAGGCACCATAATGGAAAAACCGGATAGCTTATTTCCCAGGATTGATATAGATAAAATCAAACCCAAAGAAACTACCGCACAAACCAAGCCTTTTAAACCAGCGTTAAAAGAGCAAATCACAATTGATGATTTTGCAAAAATTGATCTAAGAACCGGAACCGTCATAAGTGCTGAAAAGATTGAAAAATCCAACAAGCTTTTAAAGCTTAAGATAGATCTCGGTGCTGAAACAAGACAAATCATTGCAGGCATTGCAAAGGATTATACTCCGAACCAGATTATCGGGAAACAGGTCATTGTCGTTGCCAATTTAAAAGAAGCAACGCTTATGGGAGAAACATCCCAGGGGATGATCCTTGCCGCCAATCATAAAAAAAACCTGGTATTATCCGGGTTTGATAAAGAAATTTTGCCTGGAAACCCGGTAAAATGAAAGAAAACTCATGGCGGAATTTTCAAGCAGGCTATATTTTAGGGGGAAAAAAGCAGTCTTTTTTTTTAAAAGCTAAAAAATCCATAATATGGATGCTGGCAGTTTTGGTTTTTATTGGCGGCATCTATCTTTTAAAAATCAATGCCCCTGAAAAAATCAATGCCCCTGAAAAAA
>CALGRI010000094.1 GCA_937880875.1 uncultured Pseudomonadota bacterium | reverse complement strand
TTTCGACGCTGTTTTTCTTATAAAGGGGTCATTATTGCACGCTGTTTAACAGCGCAATGGTTATAACACCTTAGTTTTCTTAAAACCACTGGAAAATGTTTAAAACCGTCCCGGCAAAATCAGTCAACCCCCTCAGGCTACCACCATTTTCATCTTTCCGGTTCATAACTTCCTCAAATTTTGCATTGTCGGCTTTAATGGCAGCAGCTATTTCCTCGTCAGATCTTTCCACTTTCGCTGTGGTGGATGTGCATCCGATGGTTAAACAGAGTATTAGAATTATGACAAATTTTTTCATAGAATATCCCTCATGTCTTTATTCGATTGATTAATACCGCCGATACCCCCAATCCCAGGAACCATATCGCAGCCGGGACGGAATCCTCTTGCTTTTGATAAATAAATAGCCAAATCTTTTGTTAATTCTGAAACCTTATCCTGTTGGGAGTTTAAATATAGCAAAACATTATTGCCTGTTCGGTGATTTTACCTATTTTTTTTATCGTACTAAGCCAGCCTGCACACAATCATTATAACTTGTTCGAATTGTGAGATTTCTTAAATATTTTCCTTGGCTATCATAGTAGTGGTATATCACGATGGCACCCATTTTAAGATACTTAGCCATTTTACCTGTACACATTGTAGTTAAAGCTGCATTTTTCGTCATATTAACCGCTTGATTAGCGAGCTTGTCAGCCTTGACCTGATTATGGAATAATCCCCCTGGATTTAAAGTGCGTTTTCTTCTTTTCTTTTTCTTCACCTAAAAAAATAATTAACCAATTTTCTTCATATTCTTCTCTTCTTCTTGAAAGATTTTTCACCCTGCACAATCATGTCCTTTAATCATTGATTTTATCTGGAGACATGTTGTGAATGAGAAAAATAAAAAAGAAAAAGTGCCGGCATTGCAGACTGTTATTTACCCCGGATCACCGAAATTGGAAAAAACAAGATTATTGTCAAAAAACTCCCTGCAGAAAAGCAAGCAAGAAAGCCAGCCAAAGAAAATGGCTGAGCAAACCTGAAAATGAAGATTATTTTTGCAGTCCTGACAATGTAGAGCGGGTTCAAAAATGGAGGGAAAACACCCCCGAATATTGGAAACGAACAAAGCGTTCAATTGCGTTACAAGATCTCTTAACCGCACAACCCATTGAAAACAAAGAAAATAATAGCCAAATTAATGCACAACCCCAAACACATGCGTTACAAGATCTCTTAATGGCGCAATCGCCTGTTATTATAGGGCTAATCTATAATCTAATCGGTTCTGCGTTACAAGAGGACATCGCTAACACCCTCCTTCGTATGCAACAATTCGGACAGGAAATTTTATTTTCTAAAACCCAAAACCAAGGAGGGAGTCATGATTGTAAAAAACCCAATTTTAACACAAAGAGTCCGAAAGATACCCAACAGCTTCAGTTGGGTCGATCACCGGCTGGTCAGGCAAAGGTATATTGAATCATGTACCCATGAGCAGTCAGCTCTGTACCTATTTTTAGTCTGTGTATCCGATGACAAAGGCTTAAGCTATTATTCGGACAAATCCACTATGAAAAAGCTGGATATGGATATGCAAACTTTGAAAAATGCCAGATCCGGTTTGATTAAAAACAACTTGATTGCGTGGCAGCAACCCATCTACCAGGTTCTCAGTCTTGTACCCATGGTCAATACCCGCCGCTCAGGGCAGATGATGAGCCTGTCCAATCTCCTGAACAATGCAGAGGTGGTCAATGATTGACTATGAAGCCTATGTTCAGATCAGAAACTATTTTACCCGTGATCATTTAAGATACAGCCAGATAGCCAATAAACTTGGATTGGATCAGCGGACAGTAGCGATCTGGGCAAATGAAAAAAAATACCGGGCAAGAAAATCATCGCCGCGTAAAAGCAAGCTTGATCCTTTTAAAAATCATATCATTCAAATGCTGGAAAAACATCCGTACACAGCTCAGCAAATTTACCAACGCATAAAAGAAGATGGGTTTAAAGGTAGAATCACCATTGTAGAGGATTATGTCAGAAAGATCCGTCCTCCTAAAATAAAAGCATATCTAAAACTTGCATTTGCACCGGGTGAATGTGCCCAGGTGGACTGGGGATCATATGGAACGGTTCGAGTTGGTTCCACCATCCGCAGATTAAGTTTTTTTGTGATGGTGCTGTGCCACAGCCGAATGATGTATCTTGAATTTACAGTATCTCAAACCATGGAACATTTTTTGGGATGCCATTTGAATGCCTTTCATTTTTTTGGTGCGGTTCCCGGCAAAATAATGGTGGATAATCTTAAATCCGCTGTATTGAAAAGAACTATTGGGTGCGCACCGGTATTTAATCCGGGATATCTTGATTTTGCAAACTACTATGGGTTCTCAATCGTTGCCTGTAATGTTCGTAAGGGCAATGAAAAAGGGCGGGTGGAAAATGCAGTTGGCTATGTAAAAAAGAATCTTTTGAACGGGCTGGACATACCCGACTTCAACGTGATGGAATCCGTGGCAAAAACTTGGGTTGACACAATAGCCAATGTAAGAACTCATGGAGAAACCGGTAAACGACCTTTAGATATGTTTAAAGAAGAGGTTTCCCTTCTTGGGAGATTACCTGCAACCCCCTATGATGTCAGCCAGGTCAGCCAGGTCAGGGCTTCACCACAATACAGGATAAGTCTTGATGGCAACAGCTATACTGTTCCGGCACAATTGGCCGGTGTCGGACTTACCTTAAAAAAATATCCGGATCGGATTTGTCTGTACCATGGGAATGACCTGGTTGCCCGCCATGCCAGATGTTATGACCGCAAACAGGATATCCAAAACCAAGATCATTCAAGAATATTGTTGGCACAAAGGAAAAAAGCCGCAGATCAGGCAATCTACATGAAGTTTTTGACCTTGTCTGACAAAGCAAAAGAGTATTACCTGCAATTGGGACAACGCCGATTAAATCCCTTCCTTCATATCCGAAAAATTGTTGCTTTAAGTGAAATTTATCCTAAAGAACAGGTTGCCCTGGCCATTGAGGACGCTATTAAATTTGATGCCTTCTCAAGTGAATATATTACCAATATTTTAGAACAGCGATTACGCCCGACTGAAGAGCCAGGCGTACTTCATGTCACCAGAAGTAGTGATCTACTGGATTTAACCATTGACCCTCCGGACCTCTCGATTTACAACATAGGAGATAAAAATGACTGATTTAGAAAACCACTTATTATATTTAAAACTGCCCTATATCAGGGAAAACTATGAATCAGTTGCAGTAATAGCCGCCCGCAAAAAATGGACACATACTCATTTTTTATCAGAACTGATTAAACAGGAATCAGGCCTGCGCAGGGATAAAATGATCCAGCGCCGAATCCGTATGGCTAAGTTCCCTGTAATAAAAACCATGGATCACTTTAACTGGTCCTGGCCAAAAAAAATCAACCGGCTTCAAATTGAAAATTTGTTCCATTTGAAATTCATTGAAAAAAAAAGTAATGTCATATTTATAGGGTCTGTAGGTGTGGGGAAAACTCATATTGCCACAGCTTTGGGGTATCAGGCCTGTCTTAAAACCAATACGGTATTGTTCACCTCCGCCATTGATGCTGT
>CALGRI010000093.1 GCA_937880875.1 uncultured Pseudomonadota bacterium | reverse complement strand
CTCTGTGCCATAATTTTGTAAAGTTTTTCATGGCCCATGATCACGGTGTTTAAAACTTTTTGCTCGTCAAAGGCAAAATGATCTTGTCTTAAAACCGCGATTCGCTCCATGGTTCCTACACAGACATTTCCCGAGTCTGATTCAATATCCCCGGCAAGAATTTTTAGAAATGTGGACTTTCCAGCACCATTGGCTCCGATGAGTCCGTAACAATTACCCGGTGTAAATTTTATATTGACGTCTTTGAACAAAACCCTCTTGCCGTAGGCGAGGGATACGTTGTTTGTGAAAATCATTGTTGTTTTGTTTCCTTATTATTAAAAAAAAACCACAGGAATGAATCCTGCGGTTTAAAAATCGTTTATAACTTATCATTTTTTGAAGTAAAAGGGAATCTTTTTTAATTTGGCGATCTGAACACATCAGAATTATATGGTTTTTGACGTTTGCTAAATTGTGTTTGCCCGACGGGTTTTGGCAAAAAAATCATTCTTCCGGTATGACCTTACGTCTTAATTCCTTAAGGTCGCCATGTTTTGTCTTGTAATCCATACGTTTTTTCTTTGCACTTCTGGAAGGCTGGGTTGTTTTCCTTTTTTTTTGTTTGGTCAAAGATTTTAAAATTAATGACTTGAGACGGTTGAGGGCATCCTCTCTATTTTTTTCCTGGCTGCGAAATCTTTGTGCTTTAATAACCACGATTCCATCTTTTGAAATTCTTTTATCGCTGAGCGCCAGTATTTTTTCTTTATAAACATCTGGCAGACTTGAATTTTTAATGTCAAATCTCAAATGTATGGCACTGGAAACTTTGTTTACATTCTGCCCACCGGCCCCTTGCGCCCGAATAGCCTCACACTGAATTTCATTTTCAGGAATGCTTAACTGACTCGATATATTCAACATTATAAACCTGCTTTTTTATAAATCCATATTTTCATTTATCACTATACTTTTAATTTATTTTTTGGAAAAGATTTTTTTGTAATTGTTCATGTCTTACAAATTCCAGGTACTGGTTTTACCTTGTAAACTGCTGCATGAAAAGCAAGCTGTAGATAATTGTTTTATGAAATGATACTATTGATAGATAATTTTTTTAATTTAATTAAAGTATACAATTTGTTCATAAAATATGTAAAGGGGGAAGAATGGATAGACTTGATGCGATATTTGCACCTGAAACCATTGCGGTTATTGGAGCTTCAACTCAAAAAGGAAAGGTAGGCCATGATATTTTTGCCAATATTTTATTTGGCGGATTTACAGGAACGCTCTATCCTGTTAATCCAAAAGCAAAATCTGTTTTAAGTGTAAAATGTTATACCAGTATCGCAAATATTCCTGATCCCATTGATCTGGGTATGATTATTCTTCCACCCAAAGCCGCTTTAAATGCTGTAAAAGATTGTATTGCAAAGGGTGTTAAAGGGATAGTGATTGTTTCTGCCGGTTTTAAAGAAGTGGGTGGTGAAGGGGCTCAGATTGAACGAGAAATTAAAACTTTGTGTGCCAATGCCAAAGTAAGGCTGGTTGGTCCTAATTGTCTGGGGGTGATTAATCCATCACCAAAAGTATCGCTGAATGCCAGCTTTTCGGCACGAATGCCCACTGCTGGAAATGTTTCCTTTATTTCCCAAAGTGGGGCGCTTTGTACGGCAGTGCTTGATTATGCGGCAGACAAAGGGTTCGGGTTTTCAAAATTCATCTCAATCGGGAACAAGGCAGATGTGGATGAACTTGATTTATTAAGGTATTATCATAATGATCCTGATACAGATGTGGTGATGATATATATGGAAGAGCTTTCCAGAGGCGCTGAAGAATTTATTTCAGAAATCAGAGAGATGACCTCGGGAACCAATCCAACCCATGTGATTGTTATAAAATCAGGTTCCTCAGATGCAGGTGCAAGGGCGGCCGCTTCTCATACCGGAGCCCTTGCAGGCTCTGATGCTTTGTATGACGCTATTTTCACCATGTCTGGAATCTTACGCTGTGTAACGGTCAATCAATTGTTTGATTATGCCCAGGCATTTGCGGCCAACAAATATCCGACAGGAGATAAAATTGCCATTATCACGAATGCGGGCGGACCCGGTATTATTGCCACAGACATGAGCGAACAATCCGGGTTGAAGCTGGCTAAATTTTCTGATGAGACCATTAAGGAATTAAAGAGACACCTGCCATCCACAGCCAATTTCCATAATCCTGTGGATATAATAGGGGATGCGGCCAAAGACCGGTATGAAAATACATTGTCCACGGTATTAAGTGATCGTGGGGTGGATGCTGCCTTGATCATTTTAACGCCTCAATCCATGACCGATGTTATTGGCACTGCCGAAGCCATTGTTAATATTGCCAGGAACAGCATAAAACCAATTGTCTGTTCGTTTATGGGAGTTGTGGATGTATCAGATGGTGTAAAACTTTTACAAAAGCATAAAATTCCTGTTTATCAGTTTCCGGAAAGTGCTGCCAGATCTTTGGGCGCATTGAGAGAGGGAGTGAAGTGGCTGTCTAGAAAAATTTTGCCACAGTTTGAACTTGAGTATGATATAGTTAAAGCAAAAGAGATCATTGATAAATATTTAAAAGAAGGCAGAATGATCTTAGGCGAACTGGACGGGAGCGAACTTCTTAAATGTTATGGATTTAAAACGCTTCCCATGGCTTTGTCAAAAAATAAAAGCCAAGCCTGCAAAATTGCAGACCAGATGGGTTACCCTGTTGTCATGAAGATCGTATCTCCTGATATCCTTCATAAAACAGATGCCGGCGGTGTTGTTGTGGGGCTTGAAGACAGCAAAGAGGTGGAACAGGCTTTTGAAACAATCATGGAAAAAGGCAGACTATATAACCCTGATGCGAAAATAGAGGGTATTCTTATTCAGAAACTGGCCCCAAAAGGCAAGGAAATAATATTGGGATTATCAAAAGATCCGGTTTTCGGACATGCTGTCATGTTTGGACTGGGCGGTATCTTTGTGGAGGTCTATAAAGATGTTGTATTCAGGTTGTCGCCCATGGGCAGAAATGTTGCAAGAAGAATGATCAGGAGTATTAAGGGGTATCCTATTCTCAAAGGGTTGCGTGGTGAAAAGCCTTCAGATATTGAAGCCCTGGAAAAACATATTGTTTCGTTAAAAGTTATGGCAGATAACCATCCCATGATAAAAGAACTGGATATTAATCCCTTGTTTGTACACGAGGAGGGAGAGGGTGCAACGGTTGCGGATATTATAATTCGACTCGAAAATCAGGAGGGCTGATCATTTTTTTATATCCTGTTATAACAAGGGTTCCTGAAACAATTAAAGCGTTGAAAGGGAAAGAGAAAGTTGCTGCTTTAAGCGAGTTTGCCAGGGAAAGCGTGAAGGTTTCCGGCTTGATATCAGAACTGCATGTGGACATGCTTGAAAAAGATGCCCGGGGAGTTCCGCTTCCCTCAAATAATATCTTTTGGTCTGTCACTCATAAACCGGATTTTGTAGCCGGAGTTGTTTCAACAGGAAAGATCGGTATTGATCTGGAGCAGATTAAAGATATTTCTGATGGTGTGTTTGAAAGAATTGTTGATGCGGAAGAGACAGCGCATTTCCCAAGTCAGGATAAACGACTTGTTTTTTTCAGGGCCTTTACCGCAAAAGAAGCGGTATTAAAAAAAACAGGTCATGGGATCAGGGGGCTTTCAAAAGCAAAGATAACATGTGTTGTTGATGATAAAAACTTAGTGGTTCAGTATTTAGATAATAAATATTTAGTTGAAAATTTTTATTATGACGGTTACCTTGCATCCGTGACAAAAGATAATGTTGATTTTCAATGGACAATTAGATAAGAAATTTATTCAAGGAGAAAGAAAATGGCTAAGGGAAATGGTTTTACAATGAGTAATGCCCCAACAGGAGCCAAAAATCCGTTAAAAATTGATTTTTCAAGTTTTATTCTGTCATTATATTCATCAGGTCTTGTCCAGCTGGGAAAGGTTGAAGATCCAATAGCAGGAAAAAAAACCATCAATCTTGATCTTGCAAGGCATACCATTGAGATGATAGCCATGCTGGAAGAAAAAACCAGAGGTAATTTGACCGAGGATGAAAAGAACCTTCTTAAAGCCTTGCTAAGTGAAATCAGGCTGGCTTATGTTGAGGCAAAAGCTTGATAAAAAAGGTTGCATCCTTTGCAAAGATAAATCTGTTTCTATATGTTACCGGTAAACGAAAGGATGGATATCATAATCTTTATTCTTTGATGACTCAGATTGATCTGTGTGATGATCTGTATATTGATTTTTCCCCAAAAGAATTATCAATTTTATGTGATCATCCGGATGTACCCGAAGATGAATCTAATCTTGCATATAAAGCAGCTGAATTATTTTATCAGTCTTTAAAAACAAAGGCTGGTGAAGAAAAAAATGGTCTTGCCATTAAAATTATAAAAAGAATTCCCCCGGGCGGTGGACTGGGTGGTGGAAGCAGCAATGCAGCATCTGTTTTGATGGCTTTAAACACATATTACAAAACTCCTTTTTCAAAATCAGAACTGATGACATTGGGGTTAAAGCTGGGTGCGGACGTGCCCTTTTTTATTTTTGGATATCCGGCAATTGCCAGAGGTGTTGGAGAAATGCTTGAAAAAGCAGCTGGTTTAAAATTCTATCATCTTGTTTTGTGTGACCCAGGGGTGCCCTCTTCAACAGCCAGGGTATATAAAAATATTGATTTTAGATTGACAGCAAATCAAAAATATAATATGAATACTGGTTTGAATGAACCATTACGGGGACAGGAATTTGATGTAAGGGATCAGATGCACAATGACCTTGAAGAATCTGCGTGCAGGCTTTATCCTGAAATCAAAGAAACAAAAGAAGCGATGGCAGTGTTGCTGCAAAGAAAAGTTTATATGACGGGGAGCGGCTCATCCCTTTTTGCTCTTTTTTCAGCCCGAAAGAACGCACAAAAGGGCTTTGAACGACTTTTGAAGAAGTGGGACAAGAGCAAAAAAAAGATATTTCTTTCCTCGTTTAATTCATAAGTGTAATGTACTGGGGCGTCGTCAAATGGTAAGACACAGGGTTTTGATCCCTGCATTCAGAGGTTCGAATCCTCTCGCCCCAGCCATGGTTTTATAACCGGATTTATAAATTTTAAAGAAGAGATTTGATATGAGTGACTTGTCAATTTTTGCTGGAAATTCGAATCCCGTACTTGCAGACAGGATTTCGGAATACCTTGCAAAGCCGCTGGGAAGATTAAAAGTTGACTGTTTCAGTGATGGAGAAACACAGGTTGAAATCCAGGAGAATGTCAGAAAACAGGAAATTTTTGTAATACAATCCACGTGTAAACCTGTGAACGATAATCTTGTTGAGTTGCTGCTTTTGATTGATGCATTTAAACGATCTTCTGCAAGTAGAATTACTGCGGTTATCCCTTATTTCGGGTATTCACGGCAGGACAAAAAAGTATCTCCCAGGGTTCCCATCAGTGCCAAATTAATTGCAGACCTTCTTGAGATGGCAGGTGTTCACAGGGTGATAACAATGGATCTGCATGCTGGACAAATTCAAGGGTTTTTTAATTGTCCTGTGGATAACCTTTATGCTGCTCCGATCATAATTGATGATATTAAAAGCCGTTATCCGGAAAAACTTGTTGTTGTATCACCCGATGCCGGCGGTGTTGAGAGGGCAAGGGCGTATGCCAAGCGACTGAATGCAAGCCTTGCCATTATTGATAAAAGAAGAAGTGCGCCAAATGAGGCAAAAGCCATGGCCATTATCGGGGATGTTGAAGATAAAATAGCGATCATACTTGATGATATGGTTGATACGGCAGGGACTTTGACAGAGGCTGCAAGTGTTATCATGGAAAAGGGTGCAAAAGAGGTTCATGCGTATTGTACGCATCCCGTGCTTTCAGGGCCGGCCATTGATCGAATCAACAAATCATCTTTAAGTTCTCTTGTTGTAACAGATACCATCCCTTTGTCTGAAGAAGCAAAACAATGCGACAAAATTGAGACGTTATCCATTGCCAAACTGGTTGGTGAAGCGATTATGCGTAGTTACAGAGGTGATTCTGTAAATTCTCTATTTGTATAAAATAAGTATATGTTAGTATTTAAGCATGCATGCATGCAGTTATGGAGGAAAAAACTTTGGAATTAATTGAATTAAGTGCAAAAACAAGAAAAACGAGTGGGAAAGGTGCGGCCCGAAAATCAAGAAGCAATAATGAGATACCTGCCATTGTCTATGGGGCAAAAACAGATCCTGAAATGCTTTCCATTAATACAATAGATTTTATTAAAATCATTAGGAAACATGGTTCAATGGGTCTTTTTTTCAATCTCATTATTGATGGAGATTCTGGGAAGAAAAAGAGTGTTATGCTCAAGGATATGCAGATGGATACCTTTAGTTTGAACTATCTGCATATTGATTTGCATGAGATTGATATGGATG
>CALGRI010000092.1 GCA_937880875.1 uncultured Pseudomonadota bacterium | reverse complement strand
ATTGTGATCTCATGATTGCCGCAGGTGTTCGATTTGATGACAGGGTTACGGGAAATATTGAAAAATTTGCACCTAATGCCAAAATTGTTCAAATTGATATTGATCCCACGTCTATTCACAAAAACATTGAAGTCCAATGTCCCATTGTGGGGGATTGTAAAACTGCCCTTAAAGGTATCCTTGAATTAATGGAAGACCTGAAAATAGATGATCTTAAAAAAGGTCGGCCCCAATGGCTGGATCAGATCCAGGAATGGAAGAGTACCACTCCCTTGAAATATGACCAGGGCAGTGACGTGATCAAACCCCAGTTTGTTGTTGAAAAACTTTATGAACTCACAAAGGGCGATGCTATTATTACAACTGAGGTCGGGCAAAACCAGATGTGGGCTGCCCAGTATTATCACTTTAACAAACCCAATCACTTTATTTCATCTGCCGGTCTTGGGACCATGGGATTTGGACTGCCTGCCGCCATCGGTGCCAAGGCAGCCTGCCCTGATAAAATGGTTATTGATATTGCAGGAGACGGATCCATCCAGATGAATATCCAGGAATTAATGACTGCCATTGAATCAAAAATAGATGTTAAAATAGTCATTTTAAATAATCAAAACCTTGGCATGGTAAGGCAATGGCAGGAGCTATTTTATGAAAAAGTTTACTCTTTTACCAATATGGAAAATTCCCCTGATTTTGTGAAACTGGCCGAAGCTTATGGTGCAAAAGGCTTAAGATGCACCCGGCCCGATGAAGTGGAATCTGTTTTATCCCAAGGTCTTAACTATAAGGGGACTGTTGTAATGGACTTTGTCGTGGACAGGGAAGAATCTGTCTACCCCATGGTTCCGGCTGGTGGTTCAATTACAGAAATGCTTCTGGTTTAATTTTAAATTTGCAAAGGATGTTTTATATGAAAACAAACAGCTACTTACTTTCTATCCTTGTAGATGATGAACCAGGGGTTCTTTCAAGGATTGCAGGCCTTTTTTCAGGCCGGGGGTTTAATATTGACAGCTTGAGCGTGGCAAGCACGGCCGAGCCTTATGTATCAAGAATCACCATGGTTACCAAATGCGAGCCCCAGATCATTGACCAGATAAAAAAACAGCTTCATAAGCTGATCAATGTCATTACAGTGAATGATCTGACAGACAAAAAATATGTTCAACGGCAGTTGGCATTAATAAAAGTCAATGCTCAGCCTGAAAAAAAGGCAGATATATTAAGAATTGTCGATATTTTTAGATGCAAGATTGTTGATGTGGGACTTTCCCACTACACAATAGAAGTATCCGGAGACAATGAAAAGCACGATGCCATCATCTCTTTATTAAAACCCATGGGGATCATTGAAATAGCCTCCACAGGTTCCATTGCCCTGGCAAGGGAAAACGGCAAAAAATAAATTAGCAAGCAGGATAAATAATGGAAAAAACACTAATATACGATACCACTCTAAGGGATGGCATGCAGGGAGAAAACATCTTCTTCTCCACTGAAGATAAGTTAAAAATAGCAAAACGCTTAGATGACGCAGGTATCCACTATATTGAAGGCGGTTGGCCCGGATCAAACCCCGGGGCCCAGCATTTTTTCGAACTTGTAAAAGATATAAAATTCAAAAACGCAAAAGTGGCTGCTTTTGGTTCCACCCGGCGCCCGGGAAAAACCTGCGACCAGGATGCCAACATCCAGGCATTGATAAACAGCCAGGCGCCTGTGATCACAATATTTGGAAAGTCATGGGACCTGCATGTTGAATCCATCATGGAGAATACAAAGGCAGAGAACCTTGCCATGATTAAAGAGAGTGTGGCTTACCTTATAACCCATAACCGGGAAGTTCTCTATGATGCAGAGCATTTCTTTGACGGGTACAAAGCCAATCCAGACTATGCCCTGAATACCCTTGAAGCCGCTGTTGAGGGCGGGACAAAATGCCTGGTTCTCTGCGATACCAATGGCGGGTCCCTACCCTGTGAGATTGAGAGCATCACGAAAACAGCAATTGAACATTTCAGGTCTGACCTTCAGGTTAAAGGAAAATCCAATCTTATTTTTGGCATCCACACCCACAATGACTGCGCCATGGCAGTGGCCAATTCGATCACAGCGGTTCATGCAGGCGCAACCATGGTCCAGGGAACCATCAATGGATATGGCGAGCGGTGCGGTAATGCTGACCTGACAGCCATTATCCCTATTCTGGCGCTTAAAATGAACCGGGATTGCATGAGCCGGGAAAATCTTGAAAAGCTATTGAATCTTTCCCGGTTTATTTCTGAAACTGCCAATGTACCGCCTGTCAATTCAAGACCCTTTGTCGGCAAGAGTGCGTTTGCCCATAAAGGCGGGGTTCATGTAAGTGCGATAATGAAAAATCCCAGGGCCTATGAACATATTTCTCCTGAACTGGTGGGAAACAAACGCCGAGTTATTGTTTCAGAGCAGTCCGGTAAAAGCAATATCGAATATAAGGCCAAGGAGCTGGGAGTAGATATAGGTAAAAACGGTGTCACAGGGCATCAGATCGTATCCAGCATCAAGGAACTTGAAGATTACGGGTTTGAATTTGATGCAGCTGAAGGTTCATTAAAACTTATCATGGAAAAA
>CALGRI010000091.1 GCA_937880875.1 uncultured Pseudomonadota bacterium | reverse complement strand
GGAGAACGGGGGGCGGAAAGCCCGCAACATTTCCGCCAGTCATGTCATTTGCAAAAAACGCAAATGAAACGCCTGTCATAAATATTGCAATGGGCTCCGCCCCCCTTATCTCCTATTACGTCGGTACTATAAAAAAACCAATTTTAAACCCAATTTCCATTTTCAACAAAATAGAGTTACAATCTCTTTTATCTATCCATAAGGATAAGGTTTATCGATTTTTATCAAGGAGGTATTGCAATGAGCAAAAGTCTTAGAATTCAATTTATGAATCACATGGTTCTACACCGTTTTTCACATTACACCATAAAAAATTATATGGCCTCTGTTGAGCGACTTGCAAAATATCACAATAAGCCCCCAGACCAAATTTCTAATGATCAGATTCAAGATTATTTGCTTTATCTTTTTCAAGAATGCAAATTATCATGGGGAACCTGTAATGTTCATTTAGCTGGGATTTCATGCTTTTACAAAAAGGTTCTTCAATGGGATGAGACCAAATTCAAATTACCCCCATCTCCAAGGATCAAAAAACTTCCCAATATATTAAGCATAGAAGAAGTAAAAAGATTATTTGAATGTACTGCCAACCTAAAACACCGGGTGTTGCTCAAAACTGTATACAGTGCCGGTCTTAGAATCAGTGAAGTAGTAAAACTTAAGCCCAGACATATTGAAAGCGATCCTTCCAGAATGATGATCAGAATAGAACAGGGTAAAGGCAAAAAAGATCGTTATACTGTTTTATCAAAGTACCTGCTTGATGAACTCAGGCTATACTGGCAAAAATATAAACCCGGGAAGTGGATTTTTCCAGGGATTAACAAGGAAAACCATATTGGTTTTTCAGCCGCCAGGGGTGCTTTTATCAAAGCAAAAAAAAAGCCGGTATAAAAAGAGGCCGGGGGATGCATACCCTCAGGCACAGTTTTGCAACCCATCTTCTTTCCCAGGGAACAGATCTTTTTACCATCAAACAACTTCTTGGTCATTCCTCCATAAAAACCACCCTCATTTATCTTCACCTGGTTCAACAAAGGATTACAGAATTTAAAAGCCCTCTTGATGCCATGTATGAGGATCAGGAGGGGCAAAAATGAAGACCTCATGTGAAGTTGCAGACATTTTTCGTCTCTACGGCAGAGAGTATCAAAAACAGAATATTCTTTCTTACAAAAAGCTTAAGGTCATGAATCATATCTCAATTTGCCGAACAGCACAGTTAGGCGGCCATGTCGAACAATGTGACCAATGCGATTTTGAACGGATTGCGTATAACTCATGCAGGGACAGACATTGCCCTAAATGCCAGACCATGGTTAAGGAAAAATGGCTTAATGATCGAAAGGCCGATTTGCTGCCTTGTAATTATTTTCATATGGTCTTTACCGTACCACATAAGCTTAATCCCATCATATTGAACAATCCAAAAGTTATGCTGAATAACCTTTTCGCTGCTGTAAACCTGACCTTACAAGCGTTTGCGAAAGATCCCCAGTGGAGAGTTCAAGGACAAGTTGGATTTATATGTATCCTTCATACCTGGTCACAAAAACTTACTGATCATTTTCATATTCATTGCCTTGTTACTGGTGGTGCTCTATCTTTTGATAAAAAACGGTGGATTGCTTCAAAAAGTTCCTTTCTGTTCAGAGTGCAGTCTCTGGCAAAAGAATTTAAGAAACGATATCTTGGGCTTTTGGAAAAAGCATATTTAAACGATGACCTATCTTTGCCAGGTAAAATTGCAATATATAAATCCAAGAATGAATTTAAAACTCTTGTTCAATCACTTTTTAAGGTAAAATGGAATACCTATGCCAAACGCCCATTCGCCGGACCTGAGCAGGTACTTGAATATCTTGGCAGATATACCCACAGGGTAGCCATATCAAACAATCGGATTAAATCCGTTGAGAATGGCAACGTCAGCTTTGAATATAAGGACAGGACAGATAATGACACGATAAAAACAATGACAGTGTCTGGCCACGAATTTATTCGTAGGTTCCTGCTTCATGTACTTCCACATAATTTTATGAAGATTCGATATTTTGGCTTTTTATCACACAGAAACAAAAAGCAGTCAATCCAGCTTATCCGAAAACTTATTGCCCCTGATGCAATACCACCACAGAAAAGAAATGAGACAGTTCTTGAAATGATGTTGCGATTGACAGGCCATGATATATTATGCTGCCCCAAGTGTAAAAAAGGGAAGATGACCATCATCAAAGAATTGCCCAATCAATTTTTAAATTCTTCATGACTGAGGCTAAAATTGGGGGACAAGACAAGATCGCATTTCAAGCGATACCGGATCGCTATGCCAAAATCAACAACAGAAGGGAAACCACCATGAAAAAAGAACGTTTGAAGTGAAAGAAATTAATACCGAAGGTGAAAAATGGCCTTCTTCACATATGATTTTCGATTTTTTAAACTCTCCGTAAGATAAATGGATCAAAGAAAAATTATTCAATCCCCATAGCCTTATCCTGCCTCAACATATCATTCAGTTCATACATTTTATCGATTTGTTGCAAATGGATAAACAGAATAAAATTAAGGCTTGCGTGCAACAATCGATAAAACGCTCTTCTACGAAGTGCT
>CALGRI010000090.1 GCA_937880875.1 uncultured Pseudomonadota bacterium | reverse complement strand
TAAATCCGTGTTCAGTTTTTTATTTTATCTTATTTTTATTGGTTTTACACTTCTCTGGCAAATAACAGAGACCCAGGCTCAAACCCAAACCAAGGCGGAGCAAGTTCCCCTTTATATTGTGTCCGATAAAATGGTTGCACAGAAAGACACCTCCATGGTGGAATTTATGGGAAATGCCAAAGCAACCAGAGAAGATTCCATTGTTTTTGCAGACTCCATTAAAATTTACTTTGTTGATGATAATGAAAATAAAGGCAGTGATGCTCAAAGCAATGTAAAAAAAATCGTTTCCACCGGGAATGTCAGATATACTGCTGGAGAACGAAAGGCCTTTGCTGATGAAGCCGTCTATACAACAAAAGATGAAATTCTGATTCTCACAGGCAAATCTCCAAAATTAATAACAGGTTCAAGTTTTGTGACGGGAAAAAAAATCACCCTTTTCAGGCTCCAGGATAAGGTACTAGTGGAAAGCGAAGGCTCAAAAAGAGTTGAAGCCTTTTTTAATCCCGAAGATAAGATTATAGATAAACAATAATGACACAACTTGTACTTAAAAATCTTGTAAAAATCTATGATGGCAAAAAAGTTGTAGATGATGTAACCCTTTCAGTTAAACCAGGACAAGTAACAGGTCTTTTAGGGCCAAACGGGGCAGGCAAAACAACAAGCTTTTATATGGCAGTGGGGTTGATCAAACCAGACGGTGGAACAATTCTAATAGATAAAGAAGATATCACTGGACTCCCAATGTATATTAGAGCCAGAAAAGGGATTGGCTATCTTCCCCAGGAATCAAGTATTTTCAAAAAATTGACAGTACAGCAGAATATCACGGCCATACTTGAAGTATTGCCGCAGAATGGATTTAATATTAAACAAAAAGCAATGGATCTGATGAAAGAACTTGGTATCTATAATCTTGCAAATCAAAAAGCCAGCTCTCTTTCCGGGGGAGAGAGACGTCGTCTTGAGATTTCAAGAGTCCTTGCCACAGATCCTCTATTTATTCTTTTAGATGAACCCTTTGCCGGCATTGATCCTTTAGCCGTCATTGATATCCAGCAAATAATTTATCAATTGACTAAAAAAGGTATCGGCGTTTTAATATCAGATCATAATGTGAGAGAAACCCTTGGGGTTTGCGATGATGCGTATATTATGAGCCAGGGCAAAATTATTGAATCAGGGAATCCTGATAAAATCATTTCAAGTGAAATAGCTAAAAAAATCTATCTGGGAAAAAATTTCAAACTATAATATGGAACTTGGATTACAACAAAGCCTAATATTAACTCAGCAACTTGTCATGACGCCTCAACTTCAGCAGGCTATCAAGCTGCTTCAGTTGTCCCGTCTTGAGCTTGCCGAGATGATTCAACAGGAAATGGAACAAAATCCTGCGCTGGAAGAATCAATGGTAGATGAGCTGTCTGACAAAAATATTACTGCCCTTGAAAGCACAACCGATTCTCCTGAAAAAGAAACACTTACAAAAGAAGTCACCATTGAAGAAAAAATAAGAACTGATACAGACTGGGAAAATTATATCAATGACTATAATTCCACGGGACGAGGTTATACGGAATCAGAAAATACTGAAGCACCAAATTATGAAGCCTTTACTTCGGAAAAAAAGACCCTTAAAGACCATCTTCAGTGGCAGTTAGGGCTCTCTGGACTGAATGGAGAACAAGAAAAAATTGGTATAATGATGATCGGCAATCTTAACAAAGACGGTTATCTTTGCAGTGATGTTGAAGAAATTGCACAGGCTTGTAACGCAGATATAAAAATTGTTGAAGAAGTGCTTTCAATTCTTCAGACCTTTGATCCGCCTGGTGTTTGTGCCAGAGATCTTTGTGAAACCCTGTTAATTCAGGTGCAGCAGCTTGGTATTAATAATCCCATTATCATAGAAATTATAAAAAACCATTTAAAAAACCTGGAAAATAGAAACACTAAAAAAATTGCAAAGGCATTAAAAATATCAACGGATGATGTGAGAGCAGCAGTAAATATCATCCAATATCTTGAGCCCAAACCCGGCCGGAAATTTTCAACTGACGAGCCTGCTTATATTATCCCTGATATTTATGTTTACAAAGAAGGGGATGGGTTTAAAATTGTCATGAATGATGATGGGCTGCCAAAATTGAAAATCAACAGATTTTATAAGGATGCTATTGCCAATGGTCGCAAGATTTCAAAGGACACAAAAAATTATCTTAATGAAAAAATGCAATCTGCATCCTGGCTTATAAAAAGCATACAGCAACGTCAGAAAACAATTTATCTTGTCATGGAAAGTATTCTTAAATTCCAGAAAGATTTTTTTGAAAACGGTATTGCATATCTAAAACCACTCATCTTAAAAGATATTGCAGAAGATATTAAGATGCATGAATCCACGATCAGTCGTGTGACAACTAATAAATATGCCTATACTCCCCAGGGACTTTTTGAGTTAAAATACTTTTTTAACTCATCCATCGAACGAACCGGCGGAGAATCCATGGCATCGGCAAGTGTAAAGGACAGAATAAGACTGCTGATAGAGAACGAAGACCATGAAAGTCCTTTAAGCGATGAAAAATTATCCAGCATTCTCCAGGACGCAAATATCCAGATTGCCAGGAGAACTGTTGCAAAATACAGGAAGGTACTCAACATACTTCCTTCTAATAAACGTAAACAGCTTTAAGGAGGTTTTTATGCAAACAATTGTTACCTTTAAAAAAATTGACACCTCTAGTGCCTTAAAATCCTATGTTCAAAAAAAACTTGATAAATTTGATAAAATGTTGGACAGCCCTGCTGAAGCCCACGTTGTTCTGTCAGTTGAGAAAATAAGACATATAGCTGAAATTACCCTGACCTGTGACAGATTAAAAATTAACGCTCGGGAAAATTCCGAAAACATGTATTCATCCATTGATGCCCTGATGGATAAAGTAAAAATCCAAATTAAAAGAAATAAAGAAAAAATCCGGCGGCATATGTCGGGAAATAAACAGAGTATTAAGGATGAACCCATGCAACCGGGTTTCCCCCAGAACTCTTCAGACAACCTGACCACAGACCAGATAAATATTGAAACAATTGACTATAAACCTATGGATATCGAAGATGCGGTAATTGAATTAGATTCGGGCAAACAATCTTTTTTTGTTTTCAACAATGCCCGGACCCAGCAGGTCAATGTCCTATACAAACACAATAATGGTAAGCTGGGATTAATCCAGCCCAAAGGATAATATATTAAATGAGAATCAGCCAACTTCTTAATAAAGGTTCTATTATTGCAGACCTTAACGCCCGAGACAAAAAAGGGGTCATTGATGAACTTGCCCTGGCAGTTTCAAAAACAACAAAAGCGCCTGTAAAGGAAATCGCTATAGTTCTCATGGAAAGAGAACAATTAGGCAGCACAGGTATTGGTGGTGGAATTGCTATTCCCCATGGCAAACTTGATTCAGTACAATCTGTTATTGTTGGTTTTGGGCTTAGCCGCAAAGGGGTTGAATATGAATCTCTTGACAATAAACCCGTCCATATTTTTTTCCTGCTATTGACCCCTGAAAACTCTACTGGTGGACATCTCAAGGTTTTAGCCCAAATTTCCAAACTTTTAAAAATGGATCAATTTAAAAAAGACTTAATAGCCGCCCAATCTGTTGATGATATTTATGATACCATCATGGACCAGGATGAAGACTTTTAACCTGCGTGTGACCTGAAGGTCACAAGTAAC
>CALGRI010000089.1 GCA_937880875.1 uncultured Pseudomonadota bacterium | reverse complement strand
CAGGATTTTGCAGCAACGCAGTAGATGGGTGAGTTTTCGTTCAAACACTAATTACTAAAATGCGCGTATCCCTGGGTGGGCTCTCTGTTTGACACAGGTTTTCCAGTGTCCTGATTGACAGGCATATTGATCTGAAGTATTAAATTGATATCCTTAGATTACCAGTACAGGATGTCTGTGTAACGATACTTTTTTAACAGGAAAAAAATACAAAACAAAGGAGACCAAAATGAAATACATCGTAACAACAGAAAAATCAATTGAACAGGCTGTTAAAGATTTAGAAGAGGCCGTGACTCGAAATAAATTTGGTGTTTTGCATATTCATGATTTAAAAGCAACTATGAAAAATAAGGGAATTGATTTCCCCCATGAATGTAGAATTTTTGAAGTCTGTAATCCTCAAAAGGCAAATGCTGTTTTGACAAATGATATGAGTCTCAACATGGCATTACCATGCAGAATATCTGTTTGGGAAGAAAATGGGCAAGTTAAAATAGGGACGTTAAAACCCACAGAGTTTTTATCTGTTTTGAGTGATTCTGAAGAATTAAAATTAATCGCCGAAGAAGTAGAAAACACAATCAAAACAATCATTGGTGAAGCGAAATAAGTCGCTGAATTATATTTTGATAAGGGCGTAGAAATTACATGAAAATTTGTTGAAAAATATTCCCAATTTTCTTTGTATTTTAGAACAAAAACTGTAAAACAAAACTGTAAAATTAATTGACAAGCAAGGGTCTTCAGGTGTATTGTTTTTCTTCTATTTCGATGCGGAAGTGCGCGGCTCACTGGTGGGGCCCTCGGACTTCAAATCCGATGTAAGGCGCTAACTACGTCTTGGGTGGGTTCGATTCCCATGCACTTCCGCCAACTTATTTAATGATTTCAATGAATTATAAACTATAACTTTTCAGTCTACCACGAAAGTTGGGCTATATAAACTATTTGATTCACAGTCATTGTAAAGTTATTCGATTTTTTTAAAGACTGTATTATTTTACAATAGACAGACCAACGATAAAATGACCTTTATATTTTCCTATTTCCGGTTCGGAAATATGTATAATCTCCGTTCTCAGGGATACAGGATTTACTGTGGCCTGTTCCGGATGGTATCGCATATCATATATATCTCCAACATGCAGATGATTCAAAATTTTTGAATCGTTTTTGACGAGTATTCCCATCCCCTGTGAAGAAAAATCTCTTAATTTAAAATGATAGGCAAGGGGAAGATCTACAAGCTTGAACTCAACACTGGCATTAGCATTGGCAATTTCTCTGACTTCTGATCGAAAATTTGAATGCGAATTTTTATCTGATGCCATTTGTCCATTTCTTTTTTTAGTGAATAGTCATTAATGTTACCAGTTTTTATTTATAAAAATCAATGATTTATTTTCTATTTTTAGTTGCACCAATTTTGAATACAACTTTAAAGTACGGGAATGATATTGAAAAGGCACGAAATAACGAGTCGACCCCAAAAAAAACCTTAATCAGCTCTACGAAAAAATTGATAAAAACAAAGATGCCAACAGCCCTTCCAGATTTTGAAAATTGCACCAATTCCTGGCAGATGCATCCCCACAAGGGTTGAAAATAAGGAAGCTGACAACATACCATGGACAATTTTTTGTCCAAAAAATGTTTGTTCTGCAAAACACTCATCAACATGCAGGGGATTTTGATCACCTGTTATCGCTATAAAATGGGACAAATCAGCTTCAGTTATTGTTTTTCGTAAAAAAGCTTTTTGTCCGACTTTAAGATCATCAAAACTTGTTAAATGATAACTCATGCTTTGCTCCTCTTAAACAAAGTGTTTTTAAAACATCACCTTATCCTATTATCATTAAATGTTGTATTTACAACAGCATTTTTCTGATGGAAGAACGATGATGCTTGATTAAAAAAAAGGCGTAACGTATAAAAACAAAGGGAAATTACTCTATGGAGTTAATAGGAACTGTACAACCTGAAGGTAAACAATGAAAATTCTGCTTACAAATGATGATGGATATAATGCGCCGGGAATTCTTGCGCTGTACAAAACGCTTCGATCTTGTCACGAGGTTATTCTGATTGCACCTGATAGAGAAAAAAGTGCAGTGAGCCATGGCATCAGCCTTAATGAACCCATGAGGATTGATACTATAAGTTTAAATGGGGAAGATCCGGTATATGCTATTACAGGAACACCTGCCGATTGTGTTAAGCTTGGCCTGTCTGAAGTCTTCACCACTCTGCCTGACCTGGTTATTTCCGGGATTAATCCCGGCAGCAACACAGGAGTTAATATTAATTATTCAGGCACGGTAGGGGCAGCCAGGGAGGCTGCACTAAACGGCGTATTAAGCATGGCGGTTTCGATATTTACAAAAGGGGATACTTTAGATTTTGAGGGTGTGTCCCGATTTGCCGCCCAGATAGCAGACAGAATTCATGATTATAAGCTGCCTTTTGGGACCTTTTTAAATATTAATGTTCCGGGTGTTCCCATTGAAGAAGTCCGCGGTATCAGAATAACCCGGCAGGCATCAAATAATGTATCAAAAGATTTTGAAAAAAGAACAGATCCTAAAAACCGGAATTATTATTGGTATTCCCGAATTGAAAAAATGGATGGTGAGCCGGGCACAGATGTTTATGCATTGTCCCAAAGCTATATTTCAATGACCCCGATTCAATGCGATGTCACAGATTATAAAGCTTTGGCTGAATTGGAAAATTTAAACTTTTAAACCGGGTGAACCCTTCAATCCATACTCAATTACGCTATGGATTTGATACAGGCTGAAAGTCTTTTTATTGCTTCTTTTAATTGTTCTTTTGTAGAATATGAAAAATTAATTCTCATATGATTTTTTTCAGGTGCTTCACCATAAAATTGTTCTCCAGGGACAAAGGCGACTTTATGCTTTATGGCTTCAAAAAATAATTCAGCTGTATCAATATGCTCAGGAACAGTAACCCAGAGGAACAGTCCGCCTTCTGATGTGGTCCATGTAACACCTGATTCCTTTGGAAAATATTTCTCCATGGTTTCAAGAAATACTTCCAGCTTTTCCTTGTAATATGATTTACATTTTTCAAGATGAGCATCAAAATTCATTTGGGTTAAAGAGGCAGTACATAAATCTTGATTGTATTTTGGCGTATTTAAGATGTTTCCTTCTTTAATATTTGTCATTTTTTTTATCACATCAGGATGACCGATATTAAATCCAACCCTTAACCCAGGGCAGAATATTTTAGAAAAGGTATATACTCCAATAACATTTCCTCCTCCTTCATATAGTTCCTGATCCAGGGAAAATATGGACGGAATTGCTTTCCCATAATACCTTAAATCCCTATATGGGCTGTCCTCTACAATTGGAATGTCATACTCATAACTTATTTTCAGTAATTGTTTTCTTTTTTCCAGGCTCATTGTTATTCCAGTGGGATTTTGGAAATCAGGGACAACATATATTAACTTAGGCGTTTTATTTTCTATTTTAAGCTGCTTTATGGCTTCATCAAGGGCTTCTACATTTGTTCCATCCTGCTGAATATCCACACCGATAAATGATGCTTTTTCCAATCCAAAGGCCACTAATGCGCCGGCAAAAGTTGGCCTGTCCACCAAAACAATATCACCCGTGTTAAGTAAAGCTCTACCCACAAGATCCAATCCATGCTGGCCTGAAGTGGTGATAAGAATATTCTGGTTTTCAAGATGTATATTATCTCTTTTTAAAAAGACAATGAGTGCATCAAAAAGGCTTTGCTCGCCTGGGATGGCTGAATACTGCATTATTTTATGAATATCATTAGCCAATATTTTATCTGATGCTGCTCGAAATTCCGATATTTGAAAAGTCTCAGGAGAAGGCAATCCTCCAGCCAAAGAAATAATATTGGGGTCTGATAAATATTTTAAGGTCTTTCCCAGGGGATAACCTTCATAATCCTTAATATTATCAGCATACCAATTTTTCCAGTTAATCATGGTCTATCCTTTCCCTTTTTAAGTCTATACGTAATATAAGCACCACTCCAAATCAGCTCACTTTTGCATCTTCCACCTGATCAATGCCTGTTATAATACCCCATTATTCTAAAATCAATTGATGAAGAATTTTGTCTGATTTTTGAAATCAATTTGACTGAAAAGTCATGAAAAACTTCTTTTAGATAAGTTTATCAGTGCCCTGGGGCACTGATAAAGTCAAGGGAATGAATGAATACAAAGAACCGGGCAAAATACAAACTATTAAAAATTACTCAACAATTTCCAGAATAACTCTTTTTTGTTCCTTTGCAGATGCACAGGATAGAATCGTCCGCATGGCCTGGGCCGTTCTGCCCTTTTTACCAATGACTTTTCCAAGGTCTTCTTTTGCTACCCTTAATTCCAGCACAAGGGTCTGTTGTGCCTTAATTTCCGTGACTTCAACCTGATCTGAATTATCAACCAGTGCCTGGGCAATGTACTTAATCAAATCTTTCATAACCTGTTCTCCTTATAACCTGTCAGATGGTAGAAGAAAATATAATATGAACCACTAGAAATCAGTATCATAATCAATAGACCTACAGGGCAATCAACTCCAAAAAATTTATACTTAGAATATCACAGTTTATAATAATCTCAAGCATTATTTATCATTATGATTTTCATTTTTTTATAACCATTTGTATAATTATCTTTGATCCTCATCCGGTTCAGCCCAAATAATATGAATCTTATTTATAAAAAGTGTCTTGTAATGGATAAAAATATAATTCATGCATTCTCTATCAATATGTTTTATTCATTTTGCTTGACATAAAAAAGAAATTAATTAACTTAGAGCACATATTTTGATTTTAATAATGGAATATTTTATTATCATGCCCGATAAAATATTTTTTTGTTTCAGGGTAAAATGAAGGAATAAGAAGTGATTACAGAAAGTATAATATCTAATGCTGAACGTAAAATGCTCTCAGAAGCAGGATATGGTGATCCAGCGATCAATTACTATCTTGAAAAAAAATATATGGGTATAATTGAAAATGCAGATATAATTTCCCAAAAAACTGGTTCCTGCGGAGATATCATGAAGGTTTACCTCACAGTTGATGACAACCATATAATAAATGATGTCCGGTATGAAATCACAGGTTGTGCCGGGGCAATCGCTGCTGCAATGGCAGCTGTTGATCTGGTAAAGGGTAAAACCATTGAAGATGCATTAAAAATCAATGATGGAGATATTTTCAAAGTTCTTGAAAATATACCGGAAAAAAAGCATCATTGTATTCAACTTGCCGTTAAAACCATGCACAAAGGCATAAAAGAATATAAAACTGAAAAAGCATTATAGACCCACATTTTCCTGAAATTGGATTTTTTAATTTCAGGAAAATGCATATAAAAGGAAAAAACATTCTTAATTCTTTGGTGAAAAAATTTCTTGTTTTTACTCTGTTTTGTATTTTTTTATTATCAGGATGCACTGCATCTTCTGAGTTTCGTTTGAAAAATCTTGCCAAGACTAATATTGATATTATCTCTGAACTTCACATGAATCAGGCCATCAATCTTTTAAAAACCCTTACTGAAAAATTATATAAAAAAAATCCCTGGGAATTGCAAAAAGTTCCGGACCAGACAATTGATTCCCGCATGAAACAAATATTTATATGCCCAAATGAAAAAAAATATGCAGAACTTGATTTTAAAAAGAGTATAGACGCTATTTTGCTGGGATTTGAACCTGAATTCAAAGGAGACCGGGTCTTTGCCATCATGGTTGGTTTATACACCATGATTCATAAATCATATAACAGCAAATGTGAACTTTTCATGCTGGATTACCTGAATGAACAAAACCTGTACAATAGTGCCCGAAATATTGAAATCCTTGTATGGCGACTGAATACGCGAAAAATGGACGACCGCTTGATTATCCTAACCAACAGTTTTGAAGGTGAAATAAAAAACTTAAGCTATGAACGCCTTTTTGGAAAACTCATCTCTCTGCAAGACACAATGGCACAAATCGTTGCTGGCAGAACGGGCAGGCAAATAAACCAAGCTGTTCAAATAGTTGGTATGGCTTTTTTGCCCATTGGCCTTTAGTGCCTCACCCAAAACCGCCAATTTTCCCGATTACTTCCTTGGGCTTAACCAGTCTTATATATAATTGGGTCAACCCTCAGGGATTTAACAATTTTTCAAACCGCTGCAATTGAGTTTTATAATATTCTTTTTTGTCTATAGAACGGTTCAACGCTTCATTTGCTGCACTTACAGCCATCTCAATATCATTATTGATAAAAAGTGCTTCTGCATAGGTATCTAAAACAAAGGCTTCCCTTTTTTTGGCCAAAGCCATTTTAGCATATTCCAGGGCCTTTTTGCCGTTTCTGAATTCTGATTCAGGGCATGTTGAAAAAAGCCAGGATAGATTGTTTAATGCATGAACATTTTCAGGATCAGCCCCCAAAACATTTTCATAGTACTCAATAGCCTTTTTATATTTTTTTTGATTGTAATAATAATCGCCAACAATTGCATATAAATCAGAATTTTGGGTATCAACATCCAATTGTTGAAAAAGAATATTTTCAGCGATAAAATTATCAAATCGTTCCTTGGCCATGCCAAAGTTTATGGAATAGCCAAAACCAAAAAGTATGAGCACCAGAACAAAATATCCAATAATTAATTTTTTGACCTTTAAATGGTGGGCCTGTATCAAGGCAGGAGTCCTTTGGCATCTTTCCAGAAATCTTACTCGCTGGCCGATGCTGTAATGATGCCAATTGGGTTTATCAATGGATTGCCTTGAAAGGGATGCAATCTTGTAGAATGTTGAAATAAGAGGAGCTGCGTCTTTGGTAAAAGAATAGACATGGAGGTCAGCCTGGCGTTCGAAATTTCGCATGAAAAATCCAAACATAAACCTGAAGTAAAGAATAAAAAACCCAATAAGGGTGGTGCTGATTAAAATCGGGAGGGCCGTGTTTTTTTCAACGCCGACAAACTCAAACAAAGCATAGACTGGTTCAATAATATACAACAACAACATAATCGGCTCAAAAAAGACAAAATTACACGAAATAAACCCTGCAAAAAAGAAAAGATAAAATAACATGTGATGTTTTTGGACATGACCTATTTCATGCAGCATAACAGCATCTAGTTCGTCATCATTCAATGAATTGAGCAAGGCCGGGGTGACAAGAATATACCGGAATCGACCCACCAGCCCCATCACCCCGGCTGTAATCATGGTACCGCCGAATAATTCCCATTTTAAAATATTCGAATATTTTACCCCGGCTTTTTTGCAGATACTTTCTATCCTTGCTCTTGCTAATCCCAGCTCCAGGGGCTTACAATTCCAGAGTTTTTTGATTAAAACAGGCCCGAAAATAGCTATGGCAACAAGGAACAAAGCAATATACCCGATTTCACCGGCAGGAGTTTGTAAAAATGATTTAACCGGTTGCCAGGGTAAAAACCCCAGGATGTCTGCAATAAGTGACAGGCAAAACCAGGGCAAAAGTGCCGGCAAAGAAAAGGAAACATTGGATAAGATAAAGTTCTTTTTTGATACTTCTCCTGCAAAATATCGCTTTTGAACGTCATATGCTGAATTCCAGATTATTGTCAGATAAAAAAGAAACAGCCCCAGAAAAATAATGGCTTCAAGGGTTGGAAGGCTGTCAAAAATCCTTATTCCGGAAAAAAGAAGATTTAATTTAAACCCATAAATATTTACAGCAAAAATCATCAGCGCAAGTACAGAAAACCGGGATATATAATTATTGATTAAATGGTCAATGTTGACGTAGGGATTTTCAAATGCCTTTTTCCCAAGCCGTTTAAATGCAAAATGACAAACAACAGCAAATACGATTGTGACCATAAGGCTGTTAAAAACAACACTATTATCAACATTTTTAACCGTATCAAACAGCTCAGAGCTTGTATATATGACCAAAGCAATAAGAAAATATAAAAAATTAGATAACATTTAGATAACTCCCTGGGAGGCAAAGGTGTTCAACACTATCCAGGATTTCACATCAAACTTGATCGTATTGCTGCACAGGATATCCAAGGCCTGCTTTTGGGATAACATAATGACTTCAATATCCTCGGAAGCTTCATTAAAAAGGCTTGTGGGGCTACCTTCACATTCAACAAACAAAAGACTGATTGACTCATCCGTCATACCTGAAGAGGAAAAAATAGCAGGGCTTTTTTTTAACACCCTTGTAAGGGTTAAACCCGTTTCTTCAAAAAGCTCCCTTTTGCCTGTCTGCTCAACCGTCTCACCAATATCCATCAGGCCTGCCGGGAATCCATATTGATATCCGCCAAGGCTAACCCTGAATTCTTTTATCACAACAAGTTTTTTTTCTTGTATGTGAAACGGTACAATGACAACGGCATCCGGCATGGTATAATCTTTTTCAAGGGGATTTAAGTCCTTTGATCTGGATGCAAAAATCCATTCTTTTTCGCAATTTTTCCGATCTTTATAATTAATTAAAAAAAGATTCAAATGTTGACAGTCTGTTATTTTTTTTACTTTATTGATCTTCATATCTATTCCCCGATAAAAAACCATGGTCAAAATATAAGCATACAAGGAAGGAATACTACCGAATATAATTTGTTTTTACAATGGAAGAAACTTGAATTTAAACAGGATTTATATACATGAGATACTTGAAAACAAGCCAGAAATGACAGGCACTTCCCAACAATACAAACAGATGCCATATCTCATGGAATCCAAATATGCCGGGAACCGGGTTGGGTTTTTTAAGAGAATAGACAATGGCACCGCCGCTGTAGAACAGTCCGCTTAAAGCCAGCCAGAAAAGACAAATCGGTTCAAGCGATTTTACAAGTGGATAGGCCGCGATTACGCACAGCCAGCCCATAATCAGATAAATCAGGGTGGAAATCCATCTGGGAACATTCATTGCAAAGATCTTTAATCCGATTCCAATAATGGCAATGCCCCAGACCGCACCGAAAATACTCCATCCCCATGGACCGCGTAAAGGAACAAGGCAAATAGGTGTATATGATCCGGCTATGAGCATAAAGATCATGATATGGTCAATCCTTCGGAAAACCAATAGCGCTTTTTCAGATATTTTTAACCCATGATAAAGAAAACTTGCGGTATACATTAAAATCAATGTGGTTCCAAAAATAGCAAAGGAGACCACATGCCATGCATCTGCTCTGATGGCTGCAAACACAACCATTAAAGTCAAACCCACGATAGAAGCAATAGCACCTGCCATATGGGATATGGCATTAACAGGCTCTCTAAAAATTTTTACACACGACAACATATGACTAATATAAATCTTATTTCATTAAATTAATATTATTTTTTCCAATATTACATTTTTTTTACCACGACTCTATTTGGAAAAATAGTCTATTGCGCAATATAATTCTTGATAAATATTACCAATATGCTAATAGTTGCTAAAGCTTTAAAGATACAAGCAATACAAACGTAGGGATAATTCTTTTGGAATTATTCTAAATCAATTAATCTAAGTAGATGGAGGAGAGTATCTATGAAATTATTAAAAGTATTAGCTGTTTGCATTACCGTTCTTGCCATGTCCACATTAACCATGGCAGGTACACTTGAAGATGTTAAAGCTAAAGGATTTATTCAGGCTGGAGTCAATGGTAGCCTTTTTGGTTTTGGTAAAGCCGATGATAAAGGCATCTGGAAAGGTCTTGATGTTGATGCTGCCAGGGCTCTTTCAGCAGCAGTTTTTGGTGATCCTGACAAATTAAAATACACTCCGCTGACAGCCAAAACAAGATTTACAGCATTGCAGTCAGGCGAGATTGATGTTCTCTTCAGAAATTGTACACAGACCTTAAGCCGTGACACAGCTCTTGGCCTTGATTTCTGCCAGGTGAATTATTATGATGGCCAGGGATTCCTTATCCCCAAAAAACTGGGTATAAAAAGTGCTAAAGAACTTGATGGTGCAACTGTTTGTGTTCTTCCCGGAACAACTACAGAATTGAACGTTGCCGATTATTTCAGGGCAAACGGGATGAAAATGAATCCCGTTGTTATTGAAAACACTGCTGAACTTGCCAAAACCTTTTTTGCCGGCCGATGCGACGTTTTAACATCAGATGCATCCCAGCTTGCAGGAACCCGGGCAGTAGCTCCAAACCCCGATGATTACATGATTCTTCCTGAAATAATTTCAAAGGAACCATTGGCTCCTGCAGTAAGACATGGAGA
>CALGRI010000088.1 GCA_937880875.1 uncultured Pseudomonadota bacterium | reverse complement strand
TTGTAAGACCCATTTTTGTAGCTGACAAAGAACACTTAAGCTTTTGTTTGTCTTTCCATTTATCGAGAGGCGATGTGTGACTTCTGAACGTAAGAATCCTAATCCCCGGCCAAAATTAGCAGCTTATTTTTAATAGGTCCCATTGTGTGCAAAACTATATCCGTTCATGATTGATGTGGTCAAGTAAAAACGGATTGGACCGGATCAGTGAAAAGGTAAAATTAAGGCTATTGGAACCAGCATACATGACAGGAAACGGGCCTGGAGGTGATATATTCAATAATTCCGAATAACTCTTCTTGCTTTTCCCATTTTGCTCCGTTCTATTGAGTCGGGTTTTATGAGCTCGATAATTCCTTTAAAGTTCAAGGTTTCTTTAATTTTTTTCTCAATCTTTAATTTCAGATCTATCATCTTGTCCGGTGTGATGTGTATCCCATGCTCCACTTTTATATCAAGGCCGGTATATGGAGACGGTTGGTTCAGAATGATCTGGAACTCGCCTGTGACTTCGGGAACTATCTCTTCCAGGACCATGGCAATGCCGTTGGGGAAGACATTGATGCCTTTTACATGGAGCATGTCATCAACTCTGCCAACAATCCTGAACCGAAATCCTGTCCTGCCACACTCACATGGGCCTGTTTCAAGGATTTCCATGAGATCTGATGTTTGGTACCTGACCAGAGGCTGAGCTTCTTTTTTTAGATGAGTCAGAACCATTTCACCGACGGCTCCCGGTGTAATCGGAATATCTTTCAAGGTCAGAGGATCAATGAGCTGGACAAGCAATGCGCCCTGTCCCAGGAAATGGAGTTTGTAATTGTCCAGGCAAACGGAAGCAAAATTACACAATACATCCGAAACCCCATAGTTGGCGTTCTGGGCCTTCATTCCCCAGGTGGTTTCTATTCGTTCCCTATATACGGGATTTTCAAGTCCGGGCTCTCCGCCAAACAATCCAAGTTTCAGGCCAAGTTCGGCCGGTTCCATATTAAACTCGGCTTTAACTATTTTTTCCAGGTGGCTGGGGTAAGAAGGTGTGGAGGAAATGGCATTTATTCCAGCGTCTTTGATGACCTGAATCAATTGTCTGGAATTGCCGACCCCAAAGGGGATGACAGTGGCACCGGTCGTTTCCAGATTGGCATGATCCGTATATCCGCCCATCCACATGCAATAATTCAGGCAGTGAACGACACGGTGGTGGGGGCGCAAGCCTCCTGCCCAAAATGCTCTGGCACCACAATTGTGAGTCAGGTCTAAATCCTGTTTTGTCAAAGCGGTATAGATAAAGCTGCCTGTGGTACCGGATGTCCGATGAACCCGGCTGATTTTTTCAGCAGGGGTGGCCAGAAAGTCACCAAACGGTGCCAGTCTTTTCTGGGAATTTCGCAACTCCTGTTTGGTGGTAAAGGGAAGAAGTGCAAGATCCTTAACATCCTTTATTTTATCTTTTGTAATGCCGGCCTTTGAAAATTTATCCTGATACATTTTGCTGTGCCCGTATACATACTCAATCTGGTCGAGGAGAAGGGATTTCTCCAGTTTTTCTTGGTCTGATGCAGATATGGATTCCATATCCGGATTAAACATTGTCTGTTCCATTTTTTCTCCTGTGATGTATACCCATTCTATAAAACTGCCTGGTTTTAGTTTTCTTTCATTTCCTTGAGCCGCTTTCCCACAAATTCTGTCCCGGCTTGAACACATATGAGCAAATGGCTTTTTTCAAGTTCCATGATTTGATCAAAACTGGCCTCCATGCCCTGATCAAGAGCAGTTCGTGACAGGCTGGTGGCAAGAGGTGAACGGCTTGCAATTTTTTCGGCCATGGCCATTGATTCTGTCATGAGATTTTCAGGTGCCACCACCTTATTTACAAGACCGATTCTTTGTGCTTCAAATGCATCAATGAAATCTCCGGTTAATACCAGTTCTTTGGCTTTGCCCAGCCCCACAAGATGGGGTAATAGTTTTGTACCGGCATTTGTAACTGTCATGCCCACCGTGGTTTCTGGAAATCCTAACACAGCAGTTTCAGAAGCAATCCGGATGTCACATCCCATGGCAAACTCGCATCCGCCGCCCAGAGCATATCCGGACATTGCCGCAATAATGGGTTTGCCAAGTTTCATGGTCATGCGCTGGACGTCCTGGAGTCTTTGTGCCTCATCCATCCATTGTTCCATGCTTTTGCCGGAAGCCGTCTCTTTCAGATCCTCACCCGCACAAAAGGCTTTTCCCTCTCCCGTGAGGATAATCACCCGGGCTTTTGTATCCTGTTTTGCCCTGTCAAGCTGTTCCATAAACCCTTTGAGCAAATCAAGATTAATGGCATTGAGGCGGTGGGGGCGGTTAAGGGTAATAATTCCGACATCCTTCTGTCGGTGGTACAATACGGTTTTGTTTTCCATATTCATCTCCTGGAGTTAATGAACCATTCAGATATTTCATGGTCACAATCTATGGTTATGTCTGGTTTATGTCAAACACAAATAATTGGAATGCTGTTTGTAGCAAATGATAAAGTGTCGGAATTACAAATATTTGTAATTCCGACACTTTGCTCTCCAAGAACCAAAATAAGGTACTTCGAGCATTGGGAAAAAGCAGATGGATGTTTTAAGACCCATTAAAAAACATTTTGATTCAAACGGGATTATGAACCTCGAAGACCTGTCCAAAAAATTTCAGGAAACATACGGCAA